>DXHS01000048.1 GCA_019113275.1 Candidatus Protoclostridium stercorigallinarum | reverse complement strand
AGGGAGCAGTATCTCGGGTTGCTCGAAATGTCCGTCGCCGAATGCCCCGAAGACGACCGCAACATGCACTATCTCGGTCGGGAATATATGTTCCGCGGGCGTTGGGACGATTGCATACGCACGCTCGAACGCCATCTTGCGATGCCTTCGGCGACGTGGAAGGACGAACGGTGCGCGTCTATGCGTTTCATTGCCCGTTCCCTGCACATGAAAGGGGAGACCGCGAAAGCGCGCGACATGTATTTCCGCGCGATAGCCGAAGCGCCTCATCTTCGCGAACCGTATGTCGATCTTGCGTCCATGCTGCTGGAAACGGGGGAGATGTACGGCGCGGCGTATTTCGCGTCGCTTGCTCTGGCGATAACGGTGCGCCCCGAAACTTATATCTGCGAGGAAAAAGCATGGGGCAGTCTGCCGCACGATCTCCTTGCCGTGGCATTGTACTATACGGGCGATCGTACATGCGCTCTTGCCGAAGCCGAAGCGGCGCTCTCTTTCGAGCCGAGCAACGAGCGGCTGCAAAACAACATAAGGCTTATTTCGGCGTCACTATGCGAAAAATGAAAGCTCGACGAATAATAAACATCCGCCCGCACGAGATCTCGTGCGGGCGGGTGTCTGTACATCGTCAGCCGCGTATGTCCGGGCTGCAGAGGTCGGCGAAGCTCACTTCCACGCTTGCGCGGTAGATGACTTTGCCGGGAGCCGAACAGCCGTCGGCATAGCAGTACAGTTCTTTTACTTTCACGGGTCTGCCGCCGCCCAGCGAACGGGCGGTGTCGCATGCGTCGGCGAGCGCGAGCGAGAGAGCTTCTGTCTTTGCCTCAGTATCGGTCGTCGAGTATTCGTAGCCGTAGAGCTCCGCGCCCGAAGCGATGAGCGCGCTCCGCGCTTCCTCCGCCGTTGAAATGTCGGTGAGCGTGAACGTCATATATACATAAGCGCGCCTGGCGTCCGCTTCTCCGCAGGTGTAACCGCCCGTTTGCACGGCTTCACCGTAAGGCGCGAAAGCCTCTGCCGCGCGTTCGGCATGCTCGCGGCATATCTCGTCCGCTTCCGCCGTGCTGCCCGCTATTGCGGAAACACTGCCGCGGTATATGAGCCTGTCCGCTTCCGCGGCATATTCCGCATTGCCCGTAACGGTCACGAGCGGCAGGCGGGCGCGCTTGTCCTCATGCCTCATCGCCGCGGCTTCCGCTTTTACCTCGCGGGCGCTGCCCGCGGTAAAGATCCCTGCCGTCGCCGCCGCGATACACAGTATCGCCACAGCGATAAGCACAACTGTCATCCTTTTGGAAATACGCGTTTTCATATCCGCAGTATGCCCCTCCCTCAGGAAAAATATGTAAATTATTTGTAGCCTTTCTATGACCACTGAATGCGCATGCGCAACAATTAGCGGTTTTCGCAGCAGACGCATCGGATTTTTTAGTTAAAAAGCGCGTTTTCGGAATGAGCGGACGCGGAAATGGTCGCGGCCGGGTGACCCCGCCGCGACCCGAAAACGCGGTTTATAACAAAAAAGACGATGATGTTCTGCGTCTGTAATGACGAAAAACACTTTAATGAAATTTCATTAACGTGTTTTTCGGAATATGCGCGGTCGAGGCAGTAATAGGGCGCGGCGGCGCATAATGCCGCGCCCTATCACGAGGAGCGGCACCGCGAGTGCCGCTCCGAAGTTCAAGACGTAGTCTTGGAGCCGAGACCAAACGAAAAACGCGAGGAGATATCCTCGCGTTTTTCGTTTGGTCGAGGCGACAAGACTTGAACTTGCGACCTCATGGTCCCGAACCATGCGCGCTACCGGACTGCGCTACGCCTCGACGCCGCTGCCGCGCCGTGCGGCTCGGCAGCTACGAATGATATTTTACTCTATTTTAGCTTTGTTGTCAATTGTTTGTCGGCATCGGGAAGGGGAATATCGCGAAAAATATTCGCCTGTCGTTTATTCATCGTCGCCCTTGCCGATGTTGTAAACGCTGATCGCGTCGGTAATGTTCTTTTCGAGCGCCTGGCGGCCGTACTTGTCGATGTCCGCCTTGTTCTTTGCTTCGTGGGTAAGGCATCCCGCGCCGCCTATGCAGCCGCCCACGCACGCCATGCCCTCGATGAAGTTGCCGTCGGGCTTGCCTACCTGAGCTTTGAGGAGCGCCGCTTTGCACTGCTCTATGCCGTCGCAGGGCACGGCTTTGACCTCGAAATCGCTGCCGCGTTCTTTGAGCGCCTGAGCGACCGCGTCGGACACGCCTCCGCTGCGGGCGAATATCCTGCCGTAGTAGGAAGCGTTGTCGAGCACGCTCTCTTCGAGAGTGGTCAGGTCGATATCGCGGCTGTCGAACAGTGCCTGTAGCTCTTCGAAGGTGATAGCGCTGTCGATGTAAGGCTTTACGTGGTCGAGCTTGACTTCCATCTTTTTCGCGGTGCACGGTCCGATGAACACGACCTTGCACTTGGGATCCGTTTCCTTCATGTATTTCGCGATCATCGCTGCGGGGGAGAGGTTGTGCGATATGTGCGGCGTCATTTTAGGGAAGGATTTGTGTATATAGTCCACGAACGCGGGGCAGCAGGAGCTGGTGAGGAATCCCTTTTCGGCGAGTTCCTTGCTCTCTTCCCACGCGACCATGTCCGCGCCGAGAGCGGCTTCCACGGTGTGGAAGAAACCGAGCTTCTCTATGCCCGTCACTACCTGACCGAGCTTGGCGTAGGTGAAGTTCGCGGCTATGCTCGGAGCGATGACCGCGTACACTTTGTACTTCTCGTTGCCATCGCTCTTTTTGATCATGTCGATGACGTTGAGTATATACGATTTGTCCGCGATCGCGCCGAAGGGGCACTGGTAAGCGCATGCGCCGCAGGAGATACACTTGTTGTTGTCTATCTTCGCTTCGCCGCCTTCTCCCATGCTTATCGCTTTTATCTTGCAGGCGTTCTCGCAAGGGCGTTTGCGGTTTATGATGGCGGAGTATTGGCACGCCTGAGCGCAGCGGCCGCAGTTTATGCATTTCTGCTTGTCGATGTGCGCTTTATGCTGATCGTCGAAAGTGATCGCGTCCTTGGGGCATACGTCCTCGCAGCGGTGCGCGAGGCAGCCGCGGCAGGCGTCCGTGACAGAATAACCCGAAGCGGGGCATTCGTCGCAGGCGATATCTATGACCTCGATGACGTTTGGATTGGTCGGGTCGCCGCCCATGGCGATCTTCACGCGTTCGGCGAGGATGGCGCGTTCCTTGTATACGCAGCAGCGCATAGTGGGGGTGCCGCCGGGCACGATCTCCTTGGGGATATCGATCAGCTTTTCCAGCAGATCGCCCTTCCATGCGTGGCGGGCTACGGCTCTGAGCACCTTATACTTGAGGTACTGGACTTTGGTATCGAACTTTCTCATGTCTGTCGTTCCTTTCGTTTATATATTATTCTTGATTGTCGCTATATCAGAAATAACTTACTTTCACCGTTTTGCCCATGCTGCGGAGCTGCTCGCTCAGCTCTTCCACGAGCCTCATCTTGATGTTGAAGTTTATGGGCAGATTGGGATTCTGGTGGGCGGGGTTGACCGCGCGTCCCACGAAGAAGTCTATGTCCGTCGCGTCTTCGAAGAGCATGCGGGCGATCTTGCTCGCGCCGTCCTGACCGCAGCTCCACTTTTCGTAGTCGCTGTTGGTGCCCGTGTAGTTCTTAGCGTATTCTAGCACGCGGCTCACGGTGATCACGCCTTCGGTGACGAGATCCACGCCGTCTATCGTCGCGGTGGGGGGTATCTCGGGATCGAGGTATTCGAGGTCGGGCACGAGCGCTTTGCCGAGGAATTCGGCGGCTATCGTGCTCGTCGTGCCGCCGCAGACTATGTGCTTGCCTTCTTTGGAGAAGAACAGCGAGAGCATGCGGTTGTTGTCCGAGCGGTCGGCGGGCGGACCGAACATCATGTTGACCTGCACGCGCGGGCGTATCTTTACCGTGCATACCGTGGCGTCGTCGCCCGGCTGCCCGTCGTAAAGGCGGTCGCATTCGTCGAGGAGTATCTTGGTCAGCGTTTTGGCGGTGAAGCCGACGGGGATGAAGGTCTTCATGAACTCGATGATGTCCGAGCGTTTCCAGCCGAAGTTGTATCTTATGCCCACGCCCGCGTGCTCCACTCCGTCGCTCATCGCGATGAAGATGTCGCCCTCCTGCAGAGCGATGTCGGCGCGGGTGATGCGCTTCCCGCCTATATCCAGCTGTGTGACGGGGTATTCGAAGTTTTCGCCTCCGCGCAGGAGTATGACTTTGGGGTTGTCGTACTGTATGATCTCGGCGCGGCGGTTGTTTACTATGCGTATGATCGTGAACGTCGAGTAAGCTACGCCGCGTACCGAACACACGGGGAGAGTGGCGGCGATCGTTTCGACGCAGTCTTCGAGCCTGAGCCCCGCGGCTATCATCGTGGATATTATCTTGCTCGTGAGCGTGGAGAGTATGCTCGCTTTGACTCCGCTGCCGAGTCCGTCGGCGAGCACGATGACGGTGGAGGGCTTATCCTCCGTCTCTATCATCTCCACATGGTCGCCGCACAGGCTCTCGCCGGCGTGGTTTATGCTCATGTAGCCGATATCGGCGCAAAGATTATTCGTCCTCATGCGCGATGGACTCCTTGAGCTTGGTCAGCGCGATCTTCGTCTCCGCGGCGGTCTCGCCGAGCAGGGATGCGATCTCCTGCACGATACGCATCTGTTTGTCCACGACCTTGTCCGCGATGTCCACGGTGGCGCGGCTGATGTTCTCCTTTTTGATGCGCTCTTCTTCCTCGTCCGTGATGTCGCGCAGTATCGCTATGAGTATGCGCGAGGCTTTGTCGTGGATTATCGTAAGGTCGAAATATTTGTTGTATTCGGCGTAATATTCCCGCCGTCCGCGCACCTGCTTGTGCTCGTCGAGCACGTCGAGGAAGGGCAGGGGATCCATGAGGCGCACTATCTGGTCGCCCATGACATCCGCGGCGGACTGTATGTTGAACATCTTCAGCGCAGATTTGTTTATCTGCTGGACTTCGAGATCCTCGTTGACGACTATTATGCCGTTTGGCGTGTTGGAGAGTATGTTGCCCGTAAAGCGCTCCGCCTTCTGCATGAGGAAGGGCAGGCACATGTTGATGTCCGCCTTGCCCTGGAACACGGCGATGGCTTTTTCGCGGCAGGTCTCGTAGCCGCAGGTTCCGCAGTTCAGCTCGTCCGAAGGTTTTACCTTGCCCGTGCTTTTGAGTATCGCGCGGATCTCGTCTTCCGTGGGCATGACTTTGGTCACGCCTATGTAGCCGCGGTCCTTGTGCAGGAACTCGGAGGCGTAAGCGGGAACGCCGAAATCCTCCTTGCCCGCGTACTCGAGTATCGCTTTGTAGTGGCGGACGGGGGAGTTGCGGTACTTTTCCATGACGGGACCGCCTATGCAGCCGCCCGCGCACGCGTTCATCTCGATAAAGCAGTTATGCACGTTGCCCGCCGCGATGTCGGACAGAGCCGCCTTGCAGTTCTCCACGCCGTCCACGGTGAGATAGGTGTAGCCGCTGTCCTCGGGTATATCCATAGTCCTGATCACGCCGCCCACGACGGGGAAGAGGCGCGCCCGCGTCTTTTCCTCGTTGTCCTCGCCGTTCTCCACGGTCACGCCCGCGCGTTTGAGCATCGTAGCCAGCTCGCGGAAGGTGAGCACCGCGTCCACCGTTCCGTTGTACGCCTCGTCCTTTTTGGACAGGCAGGGACCGATGAACACCGTTTTTGCTCCGGGAACGCGCTTCTTTATGTCTAAGCAATGCGCCTGCATGGGCGAGACCACGGGGAGCAGGTACTTCATGAGGTCGGGGTAGTACTTGCCTATGAGCAGGTTGACCGAATGGCAGCACGACGTGATCATGACGTCGCTCCGCTTTTCCTTCACCGCCTTTTCGTATTCGCGCTTGACGAGCGTCGCGCCTACCGCGGTCTCTTCGACGGCGGCGAAGCCGAGCTTCAAGAGAGCGTCCGTCATCGTGCGTATTGACGCTCCTTCGAAGTACGCTATGAACGAGGGTGCGAGAGAGACGTATACCGGCGCCGACTTGTCCGCGAGCATGACGTCCACTATCTCCGTTTCGTCCACGGTCTCCTTGGCGTTCTGCGGGCATATGACGTAGCACTGACCGCACAGTATGCACTCGTCGTAGACGACGTGCGCCCGGTTCCCCGAAAAGCGTATGGACTTGACGGGGCAGTGGCGTATGCACTTATAGCAGTTGCGGCAGTCCGATTTTTTGAGTTTGAGAAATTCGGGCATGCTCCTCTCTCCGTTTTATCCGAGCCTGGGCAGCACGGTCTTGGCGTAGAAGTCTTCTACCGTCTCGGGGGAGACGGAGAAGCGTTCGTCGTCCACGAGCACGTTCACGCCCGTCTGGCATCTGCCGAGGCAGAACGTCCCGGCGAGTTCTATCTTGTCTTTCAGCCCGTCGCGGGCGATGAGTTTCTGCAGGCCTTCCACGACCTCGCGGGAGCCCTTGAGGTGGCAGGAGCTGCCTATGCAAATGGTAATTTTCATCATTTCGTCTCCGTTATATTTTTTATATGTACGATACTCCGCTCGCGCGGCGTTATCATTCGTAATCCACGACGTTGACCCATTTCAGGAGCAGATCGCGTTCTTCCGCTCTGCCTTTGACGGACTGCGCCGCCGCCACGATGGGCAGCCACTTCTGGATGTACTTCTTTTCCGTGCCCGTCTTTTCGCAGAAGAGGTCGAGGTACTTTTCGGCGAACTCGTCCTTTCCCGCGAGTTTGAAGAGCAGGTAAGTCTGCGCCACGTCCGCCGAAGCGTTGCCCTGCGTGGCGTGCGCCCAGTCGAGGATATAGGGCTTACCGCTCGGCGTCATCACGATGTTCGTGGGGTTGAAGTCGCCGTGGCACAGTTTCTTGTGCTTGGGCATGCTTTCGAGCGCGGTATGCAGCTCGTAGCGTATGGTCGCGTCTATATCCGTTTCGCATATCTTGCGGTCCATCTTGTCTTTGAGCTTTGCGAGCAACGGGGCGCGTTTGTCGTGCACCTGTATCTGCAGGTCGACGAAAAATTCGAGATACTTATCCGCGTTCTCGGGATCGTCGTTCATCATCTTTTCCAGGGTCACGCCTTCGATATACTCCGAGCGTATCGCCCACTTGCCGTCCTCCACGATCACTTCGACGAGGCGGGGGATATTGAGCCCCGTCTCCTCCACGCGCGCCTGGTTGAGCGCTTCGTTGAGCACGTCCGCTTTGGAATAGTCGGTGTCGAACACCTTTATCACGGTGTCGCCTTCGCGGTATATCGTTTTGGAAGTACGCACCGCGAGCACTCTTCTGTTTGTCCTGTCCATCGTTTTCTCCGTCCGATCGTTATTCTATCCTATATTCTATCATAAATGCGGGATATGCGCAAGCCATGCGCGGCATATTCTTCTGAAAAATTTTTCCGCGCGCGGCGGGGCGAATTTGCGCGCGGCGGCTTTATACATTTGCCATTTTCCGCGTTCGGTGGTATAATTTCCGTATATGGCAAAGGACAAGATAGGGATAGTCGGTCTGGGGCTGATAGGCGGCTCACTCGGCATGGCGCTGCGCGGCGCGTATACGGTTAAAGGCATGGCGCATAAAGCGGCGGACGCGGAATACGCTCTCGACGCTGGCATAGCGGACGAGACGGTCGCGGATCTTTCCCGTTTCGGCGATTGCCGCGCGGTGATCGTATGCACGCCTCTCGCGATAGTCAGAGAAAACGTCGCGAAGCTGGCGTCCATGTACCCCGACGCGGTGATATCCGACGTCGGCAGCGTCAAAGGCATGCTGAGCGGCATACCCGGGCGCGTCATAGGCGGTCACCCGATGGCGGGCACGGAGAAGAGCGGCATACGCGCCGCCCGCCCGCGGCTGCTGGAAAACGCTTACTATATCCTCACCGATTACGGCGGCGACGGGGAAGCTCTCGCGTATATGAAAGATGTTGCCGCGGCGGCGGGAGCGATACCCGTCACGATGAGCGCGGAAGAGCACGACAAACTCGTGGGCAAGATATCCCACCTCGTGCACATGGCGGCGTATTCTCTCGTGGAATCCGCGATGACGGGCGACGAGACCATCGTGGGCACGGGCTTCATGGATACCACCCGTATCGCGTCCTCCTCGCCCGAGTTCTGGAACACCGTCGCTTCGCTCAACCGCGCCAACATAGTCGAGGACATGGACGGCTATATAAAAACGCTCTCGGCATTGCGCGACGATATCGCCGCGGGGCGGGACATCACTCCCTTCCTTCGCGACGCGAAATCCAAACGCGACAGGCTCCTCGGCAGCCGCCGCCTGATGAGCGAGTACATCCTGTACGCGGACGTTCCCGACTGCGTCGGTTCGATAGCCGACGTGCTCACGCGGCTGACCGCGGCGGGCGTGGATATAGAAAACCTCTCCGTCGTGCATTCCCGCGAAGGCTCGGGCGGAGCGCTCAGGCTGGAACTGCGTTGCGAAGAGGACTATAATAAGGCAAAGGAGATACTTTCATGAGATTGCTTACCGCCGGAGAAAGTCACGGCATAGGTTTGGTGGGAGTGCTCGAGGGTCTGCCCGCGGGCGCGAAGATAGATATTGAAAAGGTGAATGCGGACCTCGCCCGCCGTCAGCATGGCTACGGCAGAGGCGGTCGGCAGAAGATAGAGACGGACAGGATAGAAGTCATCTCGGGACTCAACGGCGGAAGGACGCTCGCAAGTCCGGTGGCGTACTTCATCAGAAACCGCGACTACGTCAACTGGACGGAAGTGATGTCGCCGACGGACGGAGACATCGACAAGAAAAAGCTCACCCGCGTGCGCCCCGGTCATGCCGACCTTACGGGCATAAAGAAGTACGGCTTCGGCGACAATGCACGTCCCGTGCTCGAACGCGCGAGCGCCCGCGAGACGGCGGCTCGTGTGGCAGGCGGCTCGATATGCCGTCAGGTGCTCGAAGAGCTGGGCGTGACCGTGGAGGGAAAAGTTCTACACGTCTGCGGTATAGATGATACGGAAGCGCAGCATGCGGCGATAGACGCAGCCAAAGCGGCGGGCGATACCCTCGGCGGAGAGGTGGAGATAACCGTTAAGGGCATGCCTCTCGGCGTGGGCAGCTATGTGCAGTACGACCGCCGTCTGGACGCGCTTTACGCGTTCCACCTCATGGGCATGAACGCCGTCAAATCGGTAGGGATAGGCATGGGCGCGAAGCTGGCGTACATGAAGGGCAGCGAAGCGCACGACGAGATATTCCCCGACGGCAGGCACACCAACCGCGCGGGCGGCATAGACGCGGGCATGAGCAACGGCGAAGATATAGTGCTCACGGCTTCGCTCAAACCCATACCCACGCTCATGAACGCCCTGCGCACCGTGGACGTTTCCACGGGCGAGCAGGCGACGGCGGATACCGAACGCAGCGACGTATGCGTGGTGGAGGCTGCCGTCGTGGTGCTGGAAAGCGTGGTCGCGATCGCGACGCTCACCGCTCTCCTCGACACTTTCGGCGGAGATACGATGGAAGAACTGCGTTCGCGCATGGACGAAAGAAGGCGGAAATGAACAAGGCTCGCATAACGGACAAGATATCTGCGGCGGAAAAAGCGCTCGCGGGCGACAACGTATACGCGGTGACGGACGCCAACGTGTTCGACCTGTATCCCTCGCTCTTTGCGGGAGTGCGGCACACGGTCATCGGCGCGGGCGAGAAGTATAAGACTCTCGCCACCGTGGGCGTGATAATAGAGGACATGGTGGAAGCGGGCTGCGACAGGCAGACCACTCTCGTCGCCGTGGGCGGCGGAGTTACGGGCGACACCGCGGGGTACGCGGCGGCGAGCTTCATGCGCGGCGTGAAGTGGATAAACGTCCCAACGACGCTCCTCGCGATGGTGGACAGCGGCATAGGCGGCAAAACGGGCGTGGACGTGGGCGGCTACAAGAACGTCGCGGGCGCGTTCCACATGCCGGACGGAGTGATAGTCTGTCGCGATTTCCTGCGCACGCTGCCCGAGCGCGAGTGGCTGTGCGGCTGCGGCGAGATGGTCAAGCACGCGCTGCTGGATAAGGATATATACGCCGAAACGGTAAAGAACATAGACGATCTGCTTTCGCGCGGGAAAAGCGCGGGCAGGCTGATAGAGATGTCCGTGCGCTATAAAGAGAGCGTGACGGAAGCGGATTTCAGAGAGGGCGGTCTGCGCAAGCGGCTCAACGCGGGTCACACCGTGGGACACGCGGTGGAGCGGCTGGACGGTTTCCGTCTCTCGCACGGCGAGTACGTCGCGCTCGGTCTGCGCGCCGAAGCGGGCATGTTCGCGGACGAGCTGGATAAGGATTATTACTCGTCGGTGTGCGATATGTGCCGTAAGGTATGCCGCCATCGTTTCCCGCTCCTCGACATAGCGGATATAACGGCGACCGCGCGCACGGATAAAAAGAACACCCGCGGCAATATCGTGATCGAGCTGCCCTTGGGCGGCGGCAGGGTGAAGGAGAAAACGCTTTCTCCCGAAGAGTTCGAAAGGAGGCTTTCCGCATGTTTGTCCGCCCTGTAAAAGTATTCGACAGAACGCTCTCCACCGCTCCCGACAAGAGCATAACGCACCGCGCGGTGATGTTCAACGCCGCGGCGGAAGGGGAAGCGGTCGTGGAGAACGCCCTTCTCGGCGGCGACTGCCGTTCCACTATCTCCTGCATGACGCGCCTGGGCGCGCGCATAGAGGTCAGCGGCGGCACGGTGCGCGTGCGCGGCGCGAAACGCTTCGCCGACGCCGCTCTCGACGCGGGCAATTCCGGTACGACCACCCGTCTGCTCGCGGGGCTGCTCGCGGGGCGGGGAGTCAACGCGAGCATAGACGGCGACGGCAGTCTGCGCTCCCGCCCGATGAAACGGGTGACAGAGCCTCTTTGCGCCATGGGCGCGGATATAGAGTCTACGGACGGTCGCGCTCCGCTGTACATCCGTCCCGCTAAGCTGCACGGCATAGACTACGTCATGCCCGTCGCGAGCGCGCAGGTAAAGAGCGCGGTGCTCCTTGCCGGGCTGGGCGCGGACGGGGAGACGCGCGTCACGGAGAGCGTCCCTTCCCGCGATCATACCGAGCTCATGCTGAAAGCGATGGGCGCGGACATAACGAAGAGCGGCAGCTCCGTCATCGTGCGGCGCAGCGAGCTTAGGGCGACGGACGTGCGCGTCCCCGGAGACATATCCGCGGCGGCGTTCCTTTTCGGGGTGGCGGCGGTAGTGCCGTGCGGCAGGGTGACGGTGACCGAAGTGGGGCTCAATCCCACGCGCACGGGAGTGCTCGACGTGCTTTGCCGCATGGGGCTGGAAGTGACGAGAGATAACTTAAAGGCGGGCGCCGAGCCTTACGGCGACGTCACGGTGGCGCGCGTCGGAGCGCTGAGACCCTTTACGATAACCGCGGGGGAAGTGCCTTCGCTCATCGACGAGATACCTCTCCTTGCGGCGGTCGCGGCGTATGCCGAGGGCGACAGTGTGATAAGCGGTGCCGAAGAGCTGCGCGTAAAGGAATCGGACAGGGTAGAGACCACGGTGGTGATGATCCGAGCCATGGGCGGCGAGGCGGAAGCCCGCCCCGACGGGCTCGTGGTGCGCGGACGGGGAGGACTGAAAGGCGGGAAGGTGGACTCCTTCGGCGATCACCGCATCGCCATGAGCGCCGCGGTAGCCGCTCTTGCGAGCCGCGACGGCTGCGAGATACTCGGTTCGGATTCCGCCGCGATAAGCTATCCGGGCTTCTGGGAGGTATTATGCTGAAACTTTGCGTGGCGGGCAGCGGTATAAGTTATACGCTGTCGCCGGTCATACACAAGGCGGTGCTCGGCGCTCTCGGCGTCGAGGCGGAATACCTCGTGGAGGATATCCCCGCGGACGCGTTTCCCGCGAACGCTCCCCGTTTGCTGGCAAGCTACGACGGTTTTAACGTCACCAAACCCTTCAAACGGGATATCATACCCTTTCTTTCCTCCCTCGAAACGGGCGGACTGGATGCGGTGAACGTGGTCAGAACAAACGGCGGCAGAGCCGTCGGGTACAATACGGACGCGGACGGTTTCGCGCTTGACTTCGCTTCGCTCGCGGGGGACGTGCGCGGCGCGCGCGTGCTCATGATAGGAGCGGGCGGCGCGGCGGAAGCGGTGGCGTTCGCACTCAGACGCGCGGGCGCGGAGGTGACGGTATACAACCGCACCTATGCGCGGGCGGAGGCTCTCGCGGAAAAATTCGGTCTGCGCGCGGTGAAGAGCGCGGCGGAAGCGGGTAAGTGCGAGGTGTTCGTCAATTGCGCCACGCCCCCGGCTCCGCCCCTTCCCGAAGGCGCGGATACGAGCGCGCTCGCATACGCTTACGACATAGTGTATTCGCCGCGGCACACGCCGTTCATGGCGGCGTGCGAGGAAAGAGGCGCAAAAACGTCGGACGGTCTCGGGATGCTGGTATATCAGGCGGTCATCGCCGACGAGATATTCACGGGCAGGCGCGGAGACCGCGCCGCGCTCGCGGCGGCTGCGCTGCGGGCGATAGACAAGGAGAGTAAAAAATGAAAGTACTCATCATCAACGGGCCGAACCTGGATATGCTCGGCTCGCGCGAAAAGGAAGTATACGGCGAGCAGACTCTCGCAGACATGAACGCGGAGATCGCGGAGTTCTGCGCCGCCGAAGGCATGGACGCGGTGTTTTTCCAGTCCAACTGTGAAGGGGAGATCGTGACCGCGATACACGAGGCGCGCACCCGTTTCGGAGCGGACGGCATCGTGCTCAACGCGGGAGCGTACACTCATTACTCGAGGGCGATAGCGGACGCGCTGCCCTGCGTGCGCGTTCCCAAAGTGGAAGTGCATATCTCCAACGTGCACGCGCGCGAAGAATTTCGCCACGTATCCGTGCTCGCGGCAAACTGCAACGGCGTGATATGCGGCTTCGGGGCGGACAGCTACAAGCTCGCGTGCCTCGCGCTCAGGAACATAGTAACGAAGGCGGGCAGGGCGTGAATATAGGTCTTACGGGCATGCCCGGCACGATGAAATCCACCGTGGGGAAAGAGCTTGCCTCGCTCCTCGGCATGCCGCTCGTCGATACGGACGAGGAGTTCGAGCGCGAAGAGGGCAGAAAGATAAGCGACGTTTTCGCCGATCGCGGCGAGGCGTACTTCCGCGCGAGAGAAAAGGAGATAGTCTCCCGCGTATGCTCGGGCGACGGAAAGGTTATATCCTTCGGCGGCGGCGTGCCGATCGCCGAGGAGAACAGGGATATCGTCAGGCGCACATGTTTTTCGGTGCGGCTCACGGCGGCTCCCGAGCGTATAGCCGAGCGCTGCTCGGGGGACGGCAGCCGACCCCTTCTCAAAGGCGACGTGGAAGCGAACGTCAGGCGGCTCGCCGCCGAGCGCGAACCTTATTACGCCGACGTCGCGCATTTTACGGTAGATACTACGGATATATCGCCGCGGGAAGCGGCGCGCATCATCGCCGCGGAGTACGAAAAAGTCCGCGGCGGGAAATAAAACGACCGCGCAACGTGCGCGAAAGGATGATTTATGGATAAAACAACGCTTCGCAACGCTATCGATTCCGTGAGAGTTCTCTCCGCCGAAGCCGTCGAAAAGGCTAAGAGCGGGCACCCGGGTACTCCTCTCGGCGCCGCTCCCGTGGTCACGGCTCTCTTCGGAGAGCACCTCAAGTGCGATCCCGCCGATCCTTCGATGTTCGACCGCGACCGCTTCGTGCTTTCGGCGGGACACGCGTCGAGCATGCTTTATAGCGTGCTTCATCTTTGCGGATACGGTATCACGAAAGAGGACCTTGCGACTTTCCGCAAGCTGCACAGCAAGCTGCCGGGTCATCCCGAATACGGCGTGACGCCGGGCGTGGAAACGAGCACGGGACCTCTCGGGCAGGGCATAGGCAACGCGGTGGGCTTCGCTCTCGCCGAAAAAATGCTCGCGGCGACGTTCAACCGCGACGGATTCCCGGTGATCGATCATTATACTTACGCGTTCTGCGGCGACGGCTGCCTTATGGAGGGCTTGAGCTACGAAGCGGCGAGCCTTGCGGGCGCGTGGAAGCTGGGCAAGCTCATAGTCATATACGATAAGAACGACATCACGATAGAGGGAGGCATAGGCGGTGTGTTCGACGACGACGTCAAATCGCGTTTCGAAGCGCAGGGCTGGCAGGTCATCGACGCGGGCTGCGGCGAGGACACGGACGCATTCGGCGCGGCTGTCACGCTTGCCAAAGCGGATACCGAACGTCCGTCGCTCATCATAGTGCACACGGTCATAGGTCACGGTTCGTCGAAAGCGGGCAGCGCGTCCTGCCACGGCGCGCCTCTCGGCGAGGACGTTCTTGCGGACATGAAAGCGGCTATGGGCTGGAAGCAGCCGCCTTTTACCGCGCATCCGGGCGCGGCGGGATTCACCGCAGAGGTAAAGGCGCGCGGCGCAAAGGCGACGGGCGAGTGGAACAAACTCATGCGCGCTTACAAGGCGGCGTATCCCGAGCTGCATGCCGAGCTCACCCGCCGCATTAAGGGCAAATTCCCCGATCTCGCTCACGACGAAGAGTTCATCGCGGCGGCGCCTTCGGGCGATGCGGCTACGCGCGTGCATTCGGGAGCGGTTCTCAACTGGATAGCGGACAACCGCATGCCCGAGCTCGTGGGCGGCAGCGCGGACCTCGGACCTTCCAACAATTCGGTCATGAAGTCGCGCGGATATTATTCCGCGGAAACGCCGTCGGAGACTAATATACATTTCGGCGTGCGCGAGCTGGCTATGGCGAGCGTGTGTAACGGGCTGTATCTGCACGGCGGCTTCAAGCCCTACTGCGCGACGTTCTTCGTGTTCTCCGATTACTTCAAAGGCTCGGCGCGCATGGCGGCGCTCATGGATATCCCCGTGCTGTATATCCTTACGCACGATTCGATAGGAGTGGGCGAGGACGGTCCCACGCATCAGCCGATAGAGCAGCTCACGATGCTGCGCACGATGCCGAATATGCGCGCTTTCCGCCCCTGCGACGGGGTGGAGACCGCCGCGGCTTACGCTTATTGGTCGGAGGGCAAACACCCCACGGCGATCGTCGCCAGCCGCCAGAAGCTGAAGTCGCCCGCGGGCACGGATTTTGCCGGAGCAATGAAGGGCGGTTACATCCTTGCGGGCAGCGAAAAGGAAGAACCGGACGTCATACTCATGGGCTCGGGCAGCGAGGTGCATCTTCTCGTCGAAGCGAAAACCATGCTCGCCGAAAGGGGAGTGGACGCCTGCGTGGTGTCCATGCCCTGCCTCGACGAGTTCGACGCGCAGAGCGATAAGTACAAGTCGTCCGTCCTGCCGAATGCCGTCCGCGCCCGCGTGGCTGTGGAAGCGGGCAGTTCGGCGAGCTGGTACAAGTATGTCGGTCTGGACGGAGCGGTGGTCTGTAAGGACGATTTCGGACTTTCCGCTCCCGCCGACGAACTGTTCGAGATCAACCGTTTCACGGCTGCGGACGTCGTTGCGGCGGCGCTCAGAACGATGAAAAAGGCGGGCAAAAAATGACGGACAGCGTGTTCTATGCCTTCCTCTCGCGTATGAGGTATATCTCGCGCTGGGCGCTCATGCGCAATACGCGCACCGAAAACGTGCTCGAACACAGCGCGATAGTCGCGATGTTCGCCCACGCCCTCGCGGTGCTCGCGAAAAAGAACGGCAGGGAAGCGGATCCCGACCGCGTCGGCATGATGGCGCTCTTCCACGAAACGGGCGAGGTGCTCACGGGCGACCTGCCCACGCCCGTCAAGTATTTCAACGGCGACATCACTTCCGCATATAAGGATATAGAAAAGCGCAGCGAAAAACGCCTTACCGATTCGCTGCCCGGCGAAGTGAAATGCGAGGTGGGCGAGCTTGTCTCGGGCGGCAGCGAATACGAACGCCGCCTCGTCAAGTATGCCGACACCCTCGCCGCCTACGTCAAGTGCACGGAGGAGCTTGCCCAAGGAAACAGCGAGTTCGCCGAAGCCGAACGTTCCACCCTCGTCAAGCTGCACGCCTACGACAGCCCCGAGGTGGAATATTTCCTTTCCGTCTTCGTGCCCTCGTTCGGGCAGTCGCTGGATATGCTCAGTCGGGGGCTTAGTAAAACCTGAATCATCCGATCGAGATGGACGGCATATAACGGGGTTGATACGGGCGTTCGGTATCGGTCACATACTCCGACTTCGCCCTGACGGGCTTCGTCGACAGTAGTATGCTCCCTCTCCGAGCCACCCGTCTGAACCCCGTTCTCTGCCGTCCTGCTGTGTGGTAAACTCCATCGCCTGTTGTCGCCCTGAACCCCGTTCTCTGCCGTCCCGCTGTTTGGGGAATAAATAATGAAATAATGAAGTGCCGCGCTTCGCGCGGACGCCTCATGAAAGTCCGAACCGATATCTTCGTTCGCCGCTTACGCGGCTCTGCTGAGGGTCATGGAAGAAAGCGCCCGTAAGGGCGCAAGAGAAGGTTAAGAAAATAACAACATGTACGAGCAGCATATCACACCGTACACATCATATTTTATTAAAGTAAATGAAGCGGAGCTTTTGCTACGCTTCATTTACAATATACGGTCTCTTATAGCCTGCATTCGGGCGTCGAGGGAGTGGGCGATGTCCGCGCACTCTTTGAGGTCTTTGGCGAGGACTTCGGGGTCGGGGATCTCCTTTTTGTATTTGATGTCGTGTTCGAGGCTCGCCCAGAAGTCCATGGCGATCGTGCGGAACTGCACTTCCACGCGCACATAGTGTTTTCTTTCGGAGAAGAACACGGGTACTTCCACGACCATATGGTAGCTGCGGTAACCGTTCGGTTTGGAATTTTTTATGTAGTCCTTGACCTTTATCACGGATATATCGTCCTGTTTGCTCAGCATGTCGGCGACTGTGTATATGTCGTCCACGTATTGGCATATCACGCGGATGCCCGCGATGTCGTTGAGGTTCTCCGTCATGGACTTGACGGAAAATTCGTAACCGCCGCGGCGCAGTTTGCCGATGATGCTCTCGGGGGTCTTGACGCGGCTCTCGATGTGATCTATGGGGTTGCGCACGCGGCTTATGGAGAGTTCCTCGTCGAGCACTTCGAACTTGGTCTGCACCTCGCGTATCGCGCAGTGGTACAGCGTCATGTGCCACCTGAAGTCTTTGAGCGTTTCGAGGACGACCGCCGAATCGGTGTCCTCGCCGAGCGCTTTGGCGACGACCGAACGCATGCTTTTGTATTCTTCCGTTTTGTTTATCTTCTTTTGCGGCATTTGTATATTTTCCCTCCGTGATCCTGCCGCGAGCATAACACGCTGCCGTTAAATATTCGTTAAAGCTTCGCGGCGACATGACTATTATACCACCTTATGCGCCCGCGGTCAACCGGCTGCGGGGGCATGGCGGGAAGAGGACGAAATCGATGCCAAATCGCTTGACTTATGTGCCGCTTTTCATATATAATGAGTCGGTAACATTATGCCCGATCAAGGCAAATACCATAAAAATAAAGGAAGTTTACAGCAATGAAGAGAACTTACCAGCCCAAAAAGAGAACGCAGCGCAAGGTCCACGGTTTCAGAGCCAGAATGAAGACGACGGCAGGCCGCAGAGTGCTCAAGCGCCGCCGCGACAAGGGCAGAAAGAACCTTACGCCCAAACCCCTCGGCAGAGGCTGATGCTCGCCAAAGCGTTCAGACTGCGGCTGCGGGGCAGCTTCGCGTACGTCAGGGCGCACGGAGTCAAGTATAACGAACGTGCGCTCTCGTATGTCGTGCTTCGCGGCAGGGGAAAACGCATAGGTTTCATAGTCTCGAACAAGATCGGCAAGGCGACCAAACGCAATCTCGTCAAGCGGCGTATGCGCGCCGCGGCGGGCGAGATGCTTTCCCGTATCGGCGACGGGCAGATGATATTCATCGCGCGCCCGGGCGTGACAGAGATGTCGTATGCGGAGATAAAATCCTGCATGGCGTCGCTGCTCGTTAAGGCGGGCATGCTGAAGGAGGGCGCATGATCCTCCGCCGCCGTCGGCAGCTCACTCCGCTGCGCGTCATAGTAAAGGTGATCACGCTCGCATGGCTCTTCCAGGGGCTCGTGCTGCTTTATAAAAAGACGCTGTCGCGGGCGATAGGAAAGTCGTGCATTTATTACCCGACGTGTTCGAGTTACATGTATCAGGCTATAGAGGATTGGGGTACGGTGGCAGGCATTGCCATGGGTACGGCGCGCATACTGCGCTGCAATCCGCTCATGACGGGCGGGTTCGACCCCGTACCGTATAACCCCAAAGGAGAGATAAAATGGCTTTATTAAGCGGCATAGCTGCGGTAGTCACGTCTGCCGCGGAGATCGCGGTAACACCGTATACCACCTTCCCGTGGGCGCTCATCCTAAACGGCGCCATGGAGGGTATCGGCTTTTACGCGCTCCGTATCATACTTCTCACCGTTTGCCTCAAGCTCATACTTTCGCCGCTCGATTTCTTCCAGCGTTACAAGATGCGCAAGAACCAGCTCATCACCATGCGCCTCAAACCGCAGATGGAGAAGCTGGAAAAGGCATACGGCAACAACCCCAAAGTCCTGCAGCAGAAGCAGGCGGAGCTCAATAAGCGCGAGGGCATGAGCTATCTCGCGAGCTGCCTGCCCATGATAGTCACCCTCGTGGTGTTCATGTGGCTGTGGTCCGCCATGCGTACGAACGCGGAGTACAAGCAGTTCGACAATTACGTCCGTATATACGAGCGTTACGACGACGCTTATGTGCAGGCGTTCGGCACGGACGACGAGGGCAAGAGCTGGTACGACGAAGCCGCGGGGCGGCTGAGAGCGTCGTACGGCGACGAGTTCGAAACGGCGTTCGAGGGTGCATACGAGGCGGCTCTCGCTTCCGACCCCGATAACGCCAAAATGACGGCGTATACCTCCGCGATAGCCGACGCGAGCGTTACGGCGAGCGCGTCGTTCGATGAGGAGTATTTCACGCTTTTCGCGCGCATTTACGCAGAGACTTACGACGAATTCGTTTCCGCATATCCCGACAGCAAAGGCGAAGAGCTTTACGCGGCTGCGAAAGTGCAGGCGGATCACATCGCGTCGGGCAGGATATCCGACGACTATTGCGTGAGCCTTGCTCAGGAAGAGGCGGCGGATTACTTCAACGGCGTCGGCAAGTACGAAGGCGACGGATACGCTTACGATTCGTTCATATGGATACGCGACATCTGGTCGCCGGACACGCCGTGGTCCAGCTCGATAGCGGAAGACGGTAACGATTTCATATCCCGTATAGGCACTTACGCGACGGACGCGTCCCGTTCGGGCGTCGAAGAGGAAGAGCTGGAAAAAATGGTGTCGTCTTACGACACGGTCATGAAGCTCGTGCTCGAAGAGGGCGATACGGGTGTGAACGGCTATCTCGTGCTGCCCGTGCTCGCGGTCGGGCTCAACATCGTTTCGCAGGTGATCTCCCGCCGTCAGCAGAAGAAGAGCGGTCAGGACGCGCAGCTCGGTCAGAACAAGGGCTGTATGACGGCGATGGTGATCGTCATGCCGCTGCTCATGGCGTACTTCGCGTTCATCTACTGCGCGGCATTCACGCTGTATATGGTGGTGAACTCGACGATGAGCCTGCTCATTAACCTCGTGACTTCCGCGATAACGCGCAGGATTGTGCCGACGCATTCGGGCGGCGGGCATTCGGGCGCTTCCGTAGAGCGTCAGGGCAGACCGGATCCCAACGGCAAGTAAGCTGCTGCCGCGGAGCTCATTTGGAGAACAACATTGAAAGTCATCGAAAGCACAGGTAAAGATATAGAGCAGGCGCTCGCAAACGGACTTGCCGAGCTGGATTGCACGCTGGACGACGTGGACGTCAGGATCCTCGAGCATCCCGGCATATTCTCCAAGGCGAGGGTGCAGTTCACCGTCCCCGACGGCAAAGGGAGCGGTCCCGCCGCGTCCGAGATAATGCGCGACCTCGAAAAGCGCGCCAAAGACTCACGCCGCGACGACCGCGTCAAACGTCCGGGCTCGGACAAACAGGATCGCCGCCCCGACCGCAAGGATAACAGGGATAACGACAAGAATGTCCGCCGCGAGGACAAGCCCGCAGGCGCCCCCGACCGCAATGCCGACGCGCGCAATAAACAGCCGCAGGCGCAGAAGGGGAACGCGCAGCCGAAGCAGGCTCAGCAGCCCGGGTCGGCTCAGCAGCAGGCGAAGCTGCCCGAGCAGGATCGGCAGGCAAAGCAGCCCGAAAAGCCGCAGGGCTTCCGCAGCGATTTCCGTGCGGAGCTGGCGGCGGCAGCGGGAGAAACGCCCGCTCATAAGCAGGAGCAGCCCGAGCGCAAGCCCGAAAAACAGCCCGAGCAGCGCGCGCAGCAGAACAAAGCTCCCCGCGAAGTACCTGCGGAAAAGGTGGCGGCGGCGGACGAATATCTGCGCAAAGTGGTGTCGCTCATGGGCATAGAGGCGGAGACCGTATGCTCGGCGGCGGACGGAGAGATAAATATAGAACTCAAAACGGAGGACGCGCTCGCGATAGGACGTAAGGGCGAGACGCTGGACGCGCTCGAATACCTTACGACGCTGACCACGGCGGAAGGAGACAGGTACATCCATGTCAACCTCGACTGCGGGGAGTACCGCGCCCGCCGCAACGAAGCGATACGCGCCGAGGCGATAGCCGCCGCGGACAAGGCGGTCGCGACAAACAGGCGGGTGGAGCTGGAACCCATGAACAGCGCGAGCCGCCGCGAGGTGCACGCCGCTCTCGGCGAGCGCGGCGACGTGATAACGCGCAGCGAGGGCAGAGAGCCCGATCGCCGCGTAGTGATCATCCCGCGCACGCGCGGAGGCAAGGACAACCGCGGCAACCGCAACGGAAGCGGCAACGGCAGGCGCAACAACCGCAACCGCCCCCGCCACGGTAACAAACCGTCGGGGAACGCGTGATAAAAGATATGAGCATTTACCCGTCGGAGCGGCTTTTGCCGCTCCGACGGTTTTGCTTGTGATGCCGTCGGCAACGTAAAAAGCGGGGAACGGTGTTCCTCGCTCTTACTTCTTTCGCGTTTACCGCGCGTTTACGTTACGCCTTCTTGGCGGTCTTTCTCGTAGCGGTCTTTTTGGCTGCGGGTTTTTTCTCTGCGCTCGCGGTCTTCTTCGCGGACTTCTTCATCGCGTCGTAAGCCTTGGCGCAGGGGTTCTCCGCGGTCTTATCGCAATTGGCGCAGAAGTCGAAATCGCCGCACAGGTCGTGACCTGCCTGCTCGCTCTTGAGCCACTTATCTACGTCGAGCTCTGCCTGCTTCTTCGTAAGAGCCATGTCTTTACATCCTCCTTGAATCTTTTCGTTTATGATATCTTTATTATATTATCCGTTTCCGCATAAGTCAAGAAAAGGCGGTGCGAAAAAGGAGAAAAGACAAACTTGTCACGATCGTGCTAAGATTTGCTTATTTTATGGTATTTCTTGTCCGCGTTTCACGGCAGCGCCGTCCGCAAAAAAATTTCGCCATAGCGTAAAATTCCGCCCTAAAACGGTTGACAAAATTTTTTCATGCGTATATAATACGTCATGTAAGCAAAGGTGCTGACGGCTTTATCTGCCGTGCAGCGCCTTATTTTATTTTCAGCCGCCCGTGTGTTCGTCCGCACGGGAGTAGCATAGCGAAAAAGGAGTGATCGAAGATGAACGTACCCGAACTTTTCGGAAGCATGGTCTTTAACGACGGAGAGATGAAAAAGCGTCTCACGCCCGAGACTTACAAAGCTCTCAAATCCACCGTGTCGTCGGGCGCGGCGCTGTCGTCCAAACTTGCGGACGAGATCGCCGAAGCGATGAAGGAGTGGGCGATAGAGAAGGGAGCGACGCATTTCACGCATTGGTTCCAGCCCATGACCGGGCTGCCCGCGGAGAAGCACGATTCGTTCATAGACCCTCAGTCGGGCGGTTCGGTCATCATGACGTTCAAAGGCAAGGAGCTCATAAAGGGCGAGCCGGACGCGTCCAGCTTCCCTTCGGGAGGCATGAGGGCGACCGCGGAGGCGCGCGGCTATACGGTGTGGGATCCGACGAGCTATGCGTTCGTCATCGGCACGACGCTGTATATCCCGACGTGTTTTGTCTCTTACACCGGCGAGGTGCTGGATAAAAAGACGCCGCTCCTGCGTTCGATGGACGCGATAAGCAACGTGGCGACGCGTTTTGCGAGGGCGTTCGGCGTGAAGTGCGACCGAGTGAACTGCACGGTCGGTCCCGAGCAGGAGTACTTCCTCATAGACAGGAAGATGTATAATGCCCGCAAGGATCTGCGTTACACGGGCAGAACGCTGTTCGGAGCGGAGCCGCCCAAGGGTCAGGAGTTGGAGGATCAGTATTTCGGAGCGATAAGGACGCGCGTCATGGCGTTCATGGAAGACGTGGACGTGCAGCTGTGGAAGCTGGGCGTGTCGGCAAAGACGCGCCATAACGAGGTCGCGCCGTCGCAGCACGAGCTGGCTCCCGTTTACGCCACCGTCAGCGTGGCTACGGACCATAACCTGCTCACGATGGAAGTGCTCAAAAAGACGGCGGAGCGCCACGGTCTGGCGTGCCTGCTGCACGAAAAACCCTTCAAGGGCGTTAACGGCAGCGGCAAGCACAACAACTGGTCGATATCCACGGATACGGGCGTGAACCTGCTCAGCCCGGGCAAGGATCCCGCGAACAATCTGCTCTTCCTCGCGACGGTGGCGGCGGTCATCAAGGCGGTGCACGAGCACGCCGACCTGCTGCGCCTTTCGGTCGCGACGGCGGGCAACGATCATCGCTTAGGCGCTAACGAGGCGCCCCCGGCGATAATAAGCATATACCTCGGCGATCAGCTTTCGGATATTTTCGAAGCCATCGCTTCGGGAAAGAAATACAAGAGCGGAGCCGCATCGCGTGCGGCGGTGGGCGTTTCCGCGGTGCCCGATTTCACCAAGGATAATTCCGACCGCAACAGGACGTCGCCGTTCGCGTTCACGGGCAATAAGTTCGAATTCCGCGCCCTCGGCAGCGCGCTCAACATCGCTTGCCCGAACATGATGATAAACGTCATCGTGGCGGACGCGATGGAGAGCATGCTGGAAACGCTGGAAAAGGCGAGCCCCGCGGACTTCGAAAAGACCGCGAAAAAACTCATCAAAGAAACGTATCTCGCGCACAAGGCGATCGTATTCAACGGCAACAATTATTCGTCCGAGTGGATAGACATCGAGAGCAAGAAGCGCGGACTTCCCGAAATAAAGTCGACGCCGGAGGCGCTGCCGTACTACACGCTTCCGAAAAACGTCGAACTGCTTTCGCGCTACGGGGTGCTGACCGCGCGCGAATGCGAGGCGAGGAAGGAGATACTGCTCGAACAGTATGCCAAGGTCATCAACATCGAGGCGTACACCATGTACAAGATGACGGCGAAGGAGATCCTGCCCGCCTGCGTGGAGTTCATGAACGTGCTTTCGGAGTCGATCCACCGCAAGAAGAGCCTCGACATGAGCTACGACTACGAAGGCAGCGTGCTCTACAAGGCGAGCAAGCTCGTGGATTCGGCGTACGCCAAGAACAACAAGCTCGAAGAGCTGCGCCGCACCGCCGCGTCCATGGCGGACGTCGGGAAACAGACGATGTATCTCCACGACGTCGTCCTCGCCGAGATGGACTCTCTGCGCGAGATCATAGACGCGCTCGAACTGCTTTGCAGCTCCGACTACTGGCCTCTGCCGTCCTACGGCGACATGCTGTTCTACGCGGACTGATAAAAGCAAAACTATCCTCGCTTCCGTGATATGCGAAAGCGGCGATCCGAGAGGGAATATCGGGAAAGCCAAAACGCAAATTTTTATCGGGAGGATAGAAAAATGGATACCGGAACGATCTCCGTTCTCGGTACGGGCAGCCTCTGGTACATAGTGGGCGCGATCATCGTATTCTTCATGCAATGCGGGTTCGCGATGCTGGAAACGGGGCTCACCCGAGCCAAGAACGCAGGCAACATCATCATGAAGAACATGATGGACTTCTGTATAGGAACGGTCATGTTCATGCTGATAGGCTACTCGCTCATGGGTATCGGCGACGCGGCGGCAAACGGTTTTATCGGCCGCCCCATGACGATATTCACGATGAGCGGAGACAGCTTCGCGCAGTTCTTCTTCAATCTCGTGTTCTGCGCCACCGCGGCGACGATAGTGTCGGGCGCGCTTGCGGAAAGGACGAGGTTCTCCGCTTATTGCGTGTACAGCGCGGTCATAAGCCTTGTCGTATATCCCGTCGAAGCGGGCTGGGTGTGGGGCAGCGAAGGCTGGCTCGCCAAGTGGGGATTCATAGACTTTGCGGGCAGCGGAGTCATCCACGCGGTGGGCGGACTGTGCGCGCTCATCGGAGCCGCGATCCTCGGACCTCGTATCGGCAAGTATACGCGGGACGAGAACGGCAGGGTCACCAAGGTCAACGCCATTCCCGGTCATAACCTGACCATAGCGGCGCTCGGCGTATTCATCCTTTGGTTCTGCTGGTACGGGTTCAACGGTGCGGCGGCGACGAGCATAGAACAGCTCGCGCGCATAAGCGTCAATACGACGATAGCGCCTTCGGTGGCGACCTGCGTGACCATGATATTCACATGGGTTCTCAATAAAAAGCCGGATGTGTCGATGTGTTTGAATGCCTCTCTCGCGGGGCTTGTCGCGGTCACCGCGTCCTGCCACATCATCGACTTCTGGGCGGCTGCGGTCATAGGCGTCGTTTCGGGATTCCTCATCGTCGGCGCGTGCAACTTCGTGGATATGAAACTGCATGTAGACGATCCCGTCGGCGCGGTGGGCGTGCACTTCGCTCACGGAGTGTGGGGCATCATCGCGGTCGGACTGTTCGCGGTCCCCGAGCTTGCGGGCAACGACGGCGGCCTGTTCTACGGTAGCGGCGTGCTGCTCGGCAAGCAGATAGTCGGCGAACTCGCCGTGCTCGCGTGGACGGGCGCGCTCATAACGCTTACTTATCTCGCGATCAAGTACCTGCCCCGCGCGGTGGGCGCGCTCAAAGAGGGCAACGGACTGCGTTGCTCCGCCGAGCACGAGATCGCGGGTCTGGATATCTCCGAACACGGTCTTGCGACGGCTTACGCGGACTTCCTGCCTTCCGCGCCCTCTTACGGCACGACGGGCGAGCACGTCGATCTGAAAGGCATAACGCCCGTTCCCGTCGGCGGCGTGAGCGGCGAGAAGTACACGAAGATCACCGTGATATGCAATCAGGACAGACTGCCCGTTCTTCGCGACACCATGGCGGAGATCGGAGTGCAGGGCATGACCGTCACGCCCGTCATGGGTTGCGGCGTGCAGAAAGGGCATACGGCTCAGTACCGCGGCGTGAAGAGCGCGGTCAACCTGATGCCCAAAGTACAGGTAGACATAGTAGTATCCGTTGTCGATCCCGGGCTCGTAGTTGCTGCGGCGCAGAAAGCGCTGAATACGGGCAATGTCGGTGACGGCAAGATATTCGTTTCGGGTGTGGAGGACGTCATGCGCGTCCGCACGGGCGAGAGGGGAGTAGCCGCTCTCGACAACGAAGCGAAGGGATAAGCCCCTTTATTCCCTCTTTTGGCGGGCAGCGTTCCGTTCGCGTTCATGCGGCAGACGCGAGCCCGCCATATTTTTGTATAACGCAAAAGGAGGCGTTATGGCATATAAAAACAAAAGGCGTATCGCATGCGACAAACGCGGCAGACCGCTGCCGCCTTCGGACGTCAGCCCGCGCGCCGCTCTTATGCGGGCGGCTGTGGTCGGACCGCTCGGCGCGGCGCTGCTGCCCGCGGGATTGCTCCTCGGCGCGTTCGTGCGGCTGCCCGAGAGCGTGAGCGGGCTCGGCGCGATATTCGTGTTCATGATATTCATAGGAACGCTGTTCCTCCTTTACGCCGCGGCGCTCGTCATCCTCGGTCTGCGCGGCAGGGCGAAAGAGAGAGCCGAAGGAGCTTCCGCAGACGAAGTGAAGACCCGCGGAGAGGTCGCCCTCGCAACGGTGACCGCGGTCAGGACCAAGCGTGTACGGACCGCCGACTGCGTAAAAACGCTTGTGCGCGTCCGCGCCGAATATTACGACGAAACGTATTCGTATACGCGCAGATTCGTCTCGGGGTACGCCGAATGCTCCGTTCCGCCCGCTCCCGGCGATAAGGTGAAGGTGTATTACGAGCCGTCGAGCAATCTCGGGTACTGCGTGGAATTGCCGGGCGAGTGACTGATGCGCTTTTGTCGTTGACACGGCGACGGAGAAGTGATATAATCGAGCATATCACGATCATATGAAGGCAGGGATGCGGAATGGATATAGGGAACAAGATCGCAAAATTGCGCGCCGAACGCGGATTCACGCGCGAGAGTTTCGCGGCGGCGATAGGCGTTACCCGTCAGGCGGTCTACAACTGGGAGATCAATTCCCACCGCCCGAACGACGCGTATATCGAAAAGATATGCGGGCTCCTCGGCGTGAGCAAAAGCGAGCTTCTTTCCGACGGCGAACTTCCGCCCGTCACGGAGGAAGAGGCTCTTTGCGCCGCGCGTTATTACCGCGAACTCATGAAATTGGTGTTGAAGGGCAAGTGCAATCTGCGCCTGGCGTTCACCGTCGGCACGGCGATATTGCTCGCGGTCTCGCTGTTTGTCACGGTTATCATGGGCTTTACGACGGTCTATCCCTCCGACGACCCTTATGCCTTCGAAACGGTATATAACTACTACACGCCGTTTCCCGTGTTCATCCTCATGATAGTGGTGAGCGTCGCCCTCATCGTCGGCGAAGTGCTGCTGGCGCTGAGCTATAAGCGCATAAAAAGAGAATACAGGCGGTACGCGTGACCGCCGCCCGAAGCGGCAAAAAGCGGAGCCCGCCCGAAAGCGGCTCCGCTTTTTGAGATTTCTTCGGATAAAGTATTGACAAACATGCGCTCATCGGTGTATTATAATAGTACAAGCGCATCGGGTATCCGAGATCTACGACCGAACCGCCTGCGTCCCCTTTGAAAGAAGGATGCATTATGGGCGGCGGGTTTTCATACTTTTTTTCGGATATCTGCCGCGGCAGGCGGAAGGGCGACCCGCGCGGGCAGCCGTCCGTCAATCGTATTTACGGTCGTCGTCCGTTTCCCCAGTATAGTTCACTTTACGGGTGGGATCGTGCGGCAGAACGGGGGACTTGCCGCTTTTGCGTTTACGTTTCATGGGTATATTATGTTGCTCCCGTCCGCCGTTTATGCGGGCGGGGAAGGAGAAATAACAAATGGATCTTTATACTGCTCTTGACGAGCTCCTTGCCTACGCCAAAGAGAAGCTGCTGCTCGACGAGCTGGACGAGATTTACGTCCGCAATACGGCGCTCGGCGTGCTGGGAGCCGCGACATACCGCCCAGGCGATCCCGATGTCGCGAAAGCGGAGAAGCAGACGGAGCCGTCCGCTCTCGTCGCCGCGGTGACGGGCGTCGCCGTTGCCGAAGGACTTATCTCCGCGGACGCCGCGGAAAAAACGGGCAAACGCCTGCTCGAAACGGTGTCCCTGCGCCCGAGCGCGGTCTGCGACATGTATGCCGATCTCGGCGGAGCGGAGTCGCCCAAAGCCAAGGCGTTCCTTGCGGACTACGTCAAAGCGAGCGGGTTCGGCAAGTCGTCCAATCCCGCGTTCGTCGAGGAAACGACGGACGACGGCGTGAGCGTGCACGCGGTCGGCGAAGGTAAAGACGAGCTCATCGGCGTATACCTCGCCATCGACGAGCTGATATATTACGCGGAGAACAACCTGCTTCTCGACGAGTACGACGTAGACTACGTCCGTCGCGAGATATGCAACATCCTGGGGCTGGACAGCTACGCGCCGCAGGAGATAGACTACGAAAAGGTGGACGCGCTCGACCGTCCCGACGAGCTCATAAACGCTCTTACGGATATTTCGGGCGGGCTGGGGCTCATATCTTCCGCCGACGCGGACGCGGTAGCGGATAAGGTCATGGGCGCGCTGTCTCTCATGCCGAGCGAGATAAACGATATCTTCGATTCTCTCGGCGGCAAAAAGGCGACCGATTTCCTTTACGATTATTGCGTCAAGAGCGGTTATGTGCGCAAGACCGCGCTCGAACGCAATATCCGCTTCAAGTCGGGTTATACCCGTCTCGGGCTGGAGATCACGATAAACAAGGCGCGTCCCGAGTACGCGACCGCGGAAGCCGCCAGAGAGGGCAACACGCCCGCGGGCGGTTACCCCGAGTGCTCGATATGCGCGGACAACGAAGGTTGGGCGCCCACCGGCAAATGCGCGCTGCGCACCGTGCGCCTTACGCTGGGCGGCAAGGAGTGGTTCTGGCAGTATTCGCCTTACGGCTATCTCGGCAAGCACGGCATTGCGGTATCGCTCGAACACGAGCCCATGCGCGTGACGGACGACACCGTCGTGCGCCTTATGGACTTCGTGGATATGTTCCCGCACTTCTTCATCGGCTGCAACGCCGCTCTTCCCGGAGCGGGCGGCAGCGTGCTCTCGCACGATCATTTCCAGGGCGGCGATGAGATGCTGCCCATATCCAAAGCCAAAGCCAAGCTGCGCCTGACGTATCCCAAGTACCCGCTTGCCGAGGTGGAAGTGCTTGACTGGTACGACTCGGTCATCCGCGTGACTTCGCAGTCGCGTATCGTCATGCAGGAGATCGCGCGCGACATCCGCCGCGGCTGGGAGAATTATACAGATCCCGATCGCGGTATCGTAGCCGAGGATAAGGACGGCAAGCACAACGCCGTATCCATGACCATGCGCAAGATAAGCAACGGCAGGTACTGCCTGGATATCATCCTGCGCTCCAACATCCGCAGCAAAAAGTATCCCGACGGCGTGTTCCACACCCATCCCGAGTACTACGCGCTCAAAAAAGAGGCGAACGGCTTGCTCGAAGCCCAGGGTCTGTTCGTGCTGCCCGGACGCGTGGACGGCGAGATGACGAAGCTCTCCGACTGCCTCGTAAACAAACAGCCGCTGCCCGAGGATATGAAAGACTACGCGCTCATCCGCGACGAGATAATCAAAGAGAACGGCGAGGACATGAGCAAAGTGGACGCGGGAATATATATCAAAGAGGAGTTCGGTTCGGTCTGCGAGCGCATACTCGGCAATATCGCCGTGTTCAAAACGCCCGAAGAGACCGCGGAATTCCTCATATCCCTCGGCAATTTCGCGGACAAAACGTGACGACGGGCACGGAGGGGTGATATGACCGCAAAAGAACAGAAATTCCTTTCGCTGTTCGCCGCGGCGGCGCGCATAGAGCTGCCGGCGGGCGGGGAAGAACTGAAAAAGGTCATGGCTGCGCTCATCGCGCACGACTATGCCTCCGCGGTGCTCGTGTGGGAGTATCTTCTCGCCGAGCGCGACGCGGATATGAATAAAGACGCCGCGCTCGCTTCGCTGCTCACCGACGGTATCGGGAATGTGTTCGAAACCAAGGCGGCTCACCAAATTGGAACTATCCGAACACCACTATTACAGAAGAGTGGGTTC
>DXHS01000047.1 GCA_019113275.1 Candidatus Protoclostridium stercorigallinarum | reverse complement strand
GATGACGATGACGGCTGCCGCCGCCTGCTGCCGATTACCCGGATATCACGAGACATTCCTGCTGTTTTTGCAATAATATCCCGCAAATATTTCATTATCCACCATAAAATTAACACAAATACGCTGCCTTTCTCTTATATAAGACCCTCCCTTGATGGTTTTACTATGAATAATATATCATATCCCCCCCCCACGTTTCAAGACATCTGCTGTCTTCTTATAGACAATTTCCGTCTTTTTCCGTGGCTTAAGCGGACGGATCGCCCTTGCGCGGCGTTTTACCGCCGAACAAATAGGGCGCGCACGTCATTGACGTGCGCGCGGAAAAATAGTTACGAGCGAATTCGAGTCTGAAACAGCCCTCTACGGTTGCTCCGTAGAGGGCTGTTAAGATGTCCGCGCGCTGCGCGGAATAAATTCACAAGCGTAAGCGAGTCCGAAACAGCCCTCTCTTCTCAGCCGAGCCGTCCACGGCGGCGAACACCACCTGAGCGTAGCGCAGATATTGTTAGAGAGGGTGGCGAGCACGAAGCACGTTAGTGCGGCTGCGAGCCGGGTGAATCAAAAGTTTGTATCCGACGGGCAGGCTTTGCGTGTTTTGTTTCTTCCTTGACTCATCCGGTACGCCGTTCGCGCCTTCGGCGCTCTGCGGCGCACCACCTTCCCTGACCAATCAGGGAAGGCTTTAATTATGTCTGCGCTTTCGCGCGGGATAAACTCACGAGCGGGAGTGAGTCCCCGAGCCTCAGTCAAAACCAAATAATTCACGAGCGAATGTGAGTCCGAAATGCTGCCCCCTGCGGCAGGGGGAAGTGCCCCACACGGGGCGATAGGGGTTGAGGTCCGATAAGTGTACGAGCGAGTGAAAGACAGTGCGGATAGCATGATGATGACGATAGTGGTTGAAGTAGGAGAATGTACGAGCTTTACCGTTATATCCTGCCCTTTCGTAAAACAAACTTCAACCCCTTTCGGCTCGCAGCCGCTTACGCTTCGTGCGAGCCACCTTCCCCTGCCTCAGGGGACGGCTTTCATAATGACCGCGCTTTCAGCGCGGCACTTCATTTAGCTTCAATTAAGTCCCCGTCGGGACGGCAGAGAATGCCGCTCAGGGCGACAACAGTCGAGGGAGCGTACTACCGTCGCCGAGCAAACGATAGTGCGAGGCGGAGTACGTGACCGAGAGCGTAGTCGCCATCAGCGGCATTATATGCCGTCCCGCCTTAAAGAACGCTTTGGGCGTTAAGAGACAGCTCCGCTATATCCTTCCCTTCGATAAAGGAATAATAGCCGCGGGAAGCGATCATGGCGGCATTATCCGTGCAGAGGACGGGAGGCGGAACGAAAAGGGTGAGACCGCGTTTGCCGCACTCCGCCGAAAGGAGCGAACGCAGGTAGCTGTTGGCAGCCACGCCGCCGGCGAGGGCGAGGCGGGTCACGCCGCGCTGCTCGGCGCAGCGGATGAACGTATCTACGGTGTAGCCGACGGCTTCCGCGGTAAAAGACGCGCAGATGTCGTCGACGGGGATCTCTTCGCCGCGCTGGCGCAGGTTATGCACATAATTGACCACGGCGGTCTTGAGCCCGGAGAACGAGTACGCGAGGTCTCCGCGCACATGCATATTGGGGCAGAAGCGGATGTTCGCTTTGCCCTGCTTGGCGTGACGGTCTATCTCGGGACCGCCGGGATACGGCAAGCCGAGTATGCGCGCGACTTTATCGAAGGACTCTCCTATCGCGTCGTCCAGCGTAGCGCTGACCGGCTCGTAAGACGAAAAACCGGAAACATCCACGATGCTCGTATGTCCCCCGCTGGCAACGAGCGCGAGCAGAGGGGGTTCGAGCTCGGGGAAAGCGATGAAGTTCGCCGCTATATGCCCCTGGATATGATTGACCGCGATGAGCGGCACGCCGAGCGCGTACGCCATCGCCTTTGCCGCGGATACGCCCACGAGCAGACAGCCTATGAGCCCCGCGCCGTAAGTGACCGCGACGGCGTCTATATCCGTCTTTTTCAAACCCGCTTTGGCGAGCGCCTCGTCCACCACGGGCATGACCGCAAGCAGATGATTGCGCCCCGCTATCTCGGGCACCACGCCGCCGAAACGCCGATGTATCTCTATTTGGCTGGCGATGACGTTGGACAGGCACTCCCTGCCGTTCTTTACCACCGCCGCGCTCGTCTCGTCGCACGACGACTCTATTCCGAGTATGTATATATCTTTTTTCATATTCCGGTTCGATAATTTCCCCCGCGCTCCGAGCCGCAGGACTGTCGTCTTAAAAACAAGAAAGGCGAAAGCTGCTCATGCTCCGACGTCGGGACGGCATAGAATGCCGTTCGGGGCGACAACAGGCGAGGGAGCATACTACCGCCGCCGAGCGAGCCGCACGCACGAGGCGATATGACCGAGCATGCAGCCCGCATCAATTCCGCCATACGCCTTTCCGCTCAAGTTGCATCGTTAAAATACAGTATGCCCAAAGTCCCCTTGCCGCAATGCGACGTAACGGTCGCGCCCGCGATAGTCTCGATGATGTTGGCGGACGGGTGAACGGCGAGGATCTCGCGCTTGACGGTCTCCACCACTTCGGGACGGGCGGACGTATGGGTGACGAATACGTATTTAAGGTCGGGTCTGTCGTAACGGGCAAGGGTATCCGAGACGTATTTGACTATCGCCTTGTCGATGGAGCCCATGTACTTTTTGCCCACGACCATTTTGCCGTCCGAAACGGTTATGCTCGGTTTGATCTTGAGCACGCCCGCGACGAAAGCGGCTATACCGCTGCACCTGCCCCCTTTATAGAGGAATGTCATGGTGTCCACGACGAAGGACGCCTGAACGGCGCTCCTGCGCGCCTCGACGAGGCGTTTTATCTCCGCGCCGCACTTACCTTCTTTCGCGAGGTCGTCGGCGTACAGCACGAGCAGTCCTATGCCCGTGGAGAGGTTGCGCGAGTCCACGACGTACACGCCTTTGAACTCCGCCGCGGCGGCGCAGGCGTTGGCGTAGCACGCGCTCATCTCGGAGGATATCGTGAAGTGCACGACCTCGCTGCCGTCCGCCGTCTGCTCCGCGAAAAACTTCCTGTACTCTTCGGGAGAGACCGCGCTCGTTTTGGGCGTGGTCTTGGTCTTATCGAAAAATGCGTATATGTCTTCGGGGGTGACTTCTATACCGTCCTTGCCCGCTTTTTCGCCGAGAAGGACGGTGAGCGGCGTTACCGCTATACCGCGTTCGGCGAAGAGAGCTCCGAGATCGGATGTACTGTCGCTCGTTATCTTTACTGCCATGTCTTTACTCCTTTTACGGATGTCCCGCTTTATACGCTTATGATATACCGGGATATTTAATTTCAGATAAACTTATCCGCGTTCGGGGCGGACGCGCCCGCGGGTATGCTGCCGAAGAACGCCGCTCCGCCGTCGTTATACGTATCCGTATGCGAGCGGACATACTCTTTCGCCCTGCCTCCGGCTTTGTGCACGCCGCATTCGGTGCGGCTCACGGTGACGAAAGAGCCTGCTTCCCCGCGCACCGTGCGGAAACAGACGCGCTCCTCGCCCGTGTCGCATTTCACATCCATAAGGTCGCCTTCGAGAAAAGCCAGCGTATCCCGCGCCAGGCGCGGCACGTTGCCGAGGTATATGAAAGCGTGACCGTCGTCGGGATAGCGCACGAACCACATCTCGCGGCTTCCGATGCTCTCCATGACGTAACGCGCCGAAGCCGCAGGGATGAATTCGTCTAGATCGCCCCAGAACACGCACGTCGGGCACTCCACCTCGGGCAGATATCTGACCGCGGCGCCCATCACGCGCATGAACGTCAGCAGGTTGCGCGGTCCCCAATGCGGCAGCAGGCGTTTGAAGAATATGCCGAGCGAAGCGTCGTGCGTCATGCGCACCGCCGCCAGACGGCGTTCGAGCGCCATACCGAGCGCTTCATCGTCGCAGGCTTTTTTGAGCGTTTCCAGCTTTTTCGTCTGCGCGCCGTACCTGAACACGGCGTCCGGTCTCGGGTATTTGAACGCAGGAGCATACAACAGACATTTACGCACGTTTTTCAGCTTGGCGCATGCGTACACCGCTCCCGCGCCGCCCATCGAGTGACCCGCAACGTCCACGCCGTCGTACTTTTCCAGGCTTTTAAGCGTTTCGTCCAATGCCGCGTATACCGCCGGCTCGGTGAAATCCCTGAAATGCGGTTTGTCATCCTTGAGCTCGTGCCCGGGCTGTTTGAACAGCACCACCTCGTCGTATAACGGTTCGAGGTACGGCAACAGCTCGTTCCAATCGTCAGGGCCCGTAAGGAACCCGTGTATAAGCAAAAGAGCTTTGCTCACTTATCTTCTCCCTCCGATATTATTGTAACCCAAAAACGCCCCGCTGTCAATTTTTTTCGGAAAAAGTTTGCGGGGCGTGCGGAAAAAGTTCGCGGGGGAAGAGGGACGCTTTTTGAAAAAGCGCCCCTCTTCCCCCGCGCCCTCTTCTCCCCGAAAACTTAAACCGAAAAATATCATAACGGCGGGGTCAAAGTATGTTTGTGATGTGTATGGCGTGATATGCCGCTCGTACATGTATTTTGCTTTCTTAACCTCATCTGCTCGCTTCGCGAGCTTCCTCCCCTAACCGGCAGCCGAGCCGCCCATGGCGTCGAACACGAAGGTATCGGGGCGGGCTTTCATAAGGCGTCCGCGCTCCGCGCTGAAAATAGTTTACGAGCGGCAACGAGTCCGAAAAGCTTCCCCCTGCGGCAGGGGGAAGTGCCCCGTATGGGGCGATAGGGGTTGAGGTAAAATAAGTGTACGAACTTGACCGTTATATCATGCTTATCCGCAGTACAGGCTTCAACCCCTTCCGGCTCGCAGCCGCTTACGCTTTGTGCTCGCCACCTTCCCCTGCCTCAGGGGACGGCTTTCATAAGGCGTCCGCGCTCCCGCGCGGCACTTAATTTTAAGCAACTAAGCGCGCACGCGAAGCGAGCGGTAGCGGTGCGCAAGGCAAAAGCTATGCGCCTTTCCAAGAAAGGAAAACGCGCTAAACGCAGCCTCGGGGCTGCGTTTAGGCTATATTCAGGCGTTCGTTTCGTCCTTCACGCCCTTGACTACGTAGTTCGTCCATTCGGCGATGTTGGTCGCGTGGTCGCCTATGCGTTCGAGGTACTTGCCTATCATGAGGTAGTTGAGGATGTCGTCGGTATTCTCTTCGGTCTTGATGCGTTCGCCGAGCTGTGTTTTGAGACTTTCGAAAGCGGCGTCCACTTTGTCGTCCCTGACTTCCACGCGGCGGGCGCCTTCCACATCCCGCCCGATGTAGGAGTCGAGAGCGCCTCTTATCATGACCGAGCAATGTTCGCACATTTCCGTTATCTCGTCCGCGCCCGGGAGTTTGGTGCACTTGGACGCGATCTCGGCGATATCTCGGATCTGGTCGCCTATGCGTTCCATGTCCACGACGACGTTCATTACGCTGACGATGAAGCGCATATCCGAAGCGACGGGCTGCTGCGTGAGCAGGAGCAGGCTACAAAGCCTTTCGATGTCCTCCATCTTTTTGTCCGTACGCTTTTCGGTATTCGCCGCGTCCTTGACAACGTTCGCGCCGGGCTTGGTGAGAGCAGCGGAGACTTCCTCGAAGCCGCTCACGATCAGTCCGCCCATTTTTCCCATAAGTTCTTCCAGCTCGCTGAGCTGCTGCAGATAATGTGATCTCATCCGAACCTCCCCGAGATGTATCTTTCCGTTTCCGGATGCGAAGGATTGGAGAATATCTTCGCAGTATCGTCGAACTCGATGACCTTTCCGAGAAGGAAGAACGCCGTCTTGTCCGATATTCGCGCCGCCTGCTGCATGTTATGCGTGACTATGACGACGGTGACCGTTTTCTTGAGCTCGTCGCAGAGCTCTTCTATCTTGCCCGTA
>DXHS01000046.1 GCA_019113275.1 Candidatus Protoclostridium stercorigallinarum | reverse complement strand
TTCTCCGAAACGTTCCCTGTGAGCGAAGAAGTGTTCGAGGCGTTCAACGGCAAGTATCTCAAAGTCGCGATAGGCAAGGGGCTTATAACCGAAACGCGTATCGCGGAGCTTATAGCGAGATATGCGGAGTTCTTTTGAAAGAACGGAAACGTTTTCATGATAACTCTTCCTTAAAATATATAAAGCGGCTGCAAATAAGTGGCTGTAACGCCCGAGGGCTTCGCTTTTGCGAAGCCCCTCGGGCTTATGCGTACATTTTTACATGCGCGCCGCCGTCGCCTGTAAATTTATCCCGCGCGGGGGATAAATGATTTCACGAGCGCAAGCGAGTCTTTGAATCTCCCGCAAGAACCAAATAATTCACGAGCGTAAGCGAGTCTAAAAAGCTGCCCCCTGCGGCAGGGGGAAGTGCCCCGTATGGGGCGATAGGGGTTGAGGTCCGGCAAGTGTACGAGCTTGACCGTTATATCATGCTTATCCGCCGTACAAACTTCGACCCCTTCCGGCTCGCAGCCGCTTACGCTTTGTACTCGCCGCCTTCCCCTGCCTCAGGGGACGGCGGAAATAAAGTCCGCGCGAAAGCGCGGCACTTTATTTTAGCAACTATGCGCACACGCAACGTTTAACAGAATTGGTAGCGAAACCGCGAGATTTTCGGATGATAATGCTCATTTATCGTATCAGGCGGCGGCGATGGCGCCGTGCAAGGCAATAGCTTGACACTTCCGGCTTTTTGTGGTATCCTTGAAACGTATCCGCAGGGAGGTGTCGCTCGTGAAGAGATTTTCCGCGAGGAAAAATATAGTGCTCTGTTCGGTGAGCGCGGCGATAGTCGTATGCCTCGTCGTGGCGACGGTGATCACGACGCTTTTTTCCAAGCGCATTTCCGAGTATTTCAACCAGGAGACGTCCGTTATCGTCAATACGGGCGAGCCCATATATACCAGCTCGTTCTCTTCACCCGCCAAAGTGCGCGTACACGACGAGGCGGTCAGCCGCGATATAGAGAGCGAGGGCATAGTGCTGCTCGAAAACAAGACCGTTCTCCGCGGCGGCGAGGAAACGCCTTCGCTCCCGCTCGAACGCAGGGCGAGCATAACGGTATTCGGCACGACGTCCGCCGATCTGCTCTATGCGGACACCGAAGCGGCGAGCTCCGCAGTGGAAGACGCCGAGCCGATAACGCTTTACCGCGCGCTCGAAGAGTCGGGATTTTACGTCAACCCCGACGTGCGCGAGTTCTACGAGAGCGGCGCGGGCAGTTCTTATCGTCGCAGGATGCCGAACAGCGGAGCGACGTCCGTGAGAGCGGACGATCTCGCCGTGGGCGAAGCGCCGACGAGCGCGTTCCCGAGCGAGCTCGTGAGCAGCTTTTCGGGCTACGACGACGCGGCGGTGATAGTCCTCGGCAGGAGCGGCGGGAACGGCTACGACATCCCGCGCGAGCGCGGCAGCGACGGTAAATATTACCGCGAACCGAGCGCGGAAGAACTCGGGCTGATAGCGTTCGTGCGCGAGCGTTTCGATAACGTCGTGCTCGTGATAAACTCCTCGTCGCCAATGATGCTCGGCTGCATAGAGGACGAAGAGTACGCGGTAGATTCCGTGCTCTGGGTGGGCAATCCCGGGTCTACGGGGGCGCGCTCGATAGGCTATGTGCTCAGCGGCTACGTCGTCCCTTCGGGCAGACTGACCGAGACATGGACTTACGACCATACGTCGGCGCCGTCGTCGGCGAACTTCGGCGCGTCCGAGTACTTGTGGCAGGGCGGCAGTCCCGCGGCGTATTCGGACTACTATACGGTGCTCGCCGAGGGCATATATATAGGTTACCGTTATTACGAGACGCGCTGCGAGGACTACGTTTGCGGCAGGGAAAACGTCGGCGAGTTCGAGTACGATTCCGTCGTGCAGTACCCGTTCGGTTACGGCTTGTCGTACACGTCGTTCACGGTCACGCCGCCTTCGGTGACGTATAACGAAGAAACGCAAAGTTACGACGTGAGCGTGGCGGTCGCAAATACGGGGACCGTTCCCGGAAAAGAGGTCGTGCAGGTATATATGCAGGCGCCTTACGGCGACGACGATATCGCTGCGGGCACGGAGCGCCCCTCCGTCGAGCTCGTCGGTTACGAAAAGACCGCGCTCATTCCCGCGGCGGGCGGGGAAGAGGATAATTTTACGACGGTGACGGTGTCCGTACCGAAAACGCTGCTCGAAACTTACGACCCTACGGCGGCGGGCGGCGCGGGCGGCTATGTCACGCGCGGCGGGACGTATTACTTCGCCGTGGCGACGGACGCGCACGACGCGCTTTGCGACATAATGAAGTATAAGGCGGACGCGGGCGTAGTTTCTCCCGATCCCGACCGCCTTCCCGAGGCATACGGCAGCGCGGACGCTTCTTCCGTATACGCCTTCGAGGTCGAAGAGGTCATGCCCGAGCCCGCGCCCGACGCGGGTACGGAAGGCTCGCAGGACGGCGCAGCCGTTCCCGACGCCGATAACGGAGTTTCGGTTCCCGCCGCGACCGATCCCTCAACGGAAGGCGATCTTTCGGGCGTGCCGACGAACAAATTCTCCGCGGCGGATATACGCACGCACGACGAAGAGTTCCGCTATCTGACGCGCAGCGATTGGGAGGGGACTTTCCCCGAAACGTATGCCGACGGGCATTGGGTCGCGCCCGACGAGGTGCGCGGCGGGATGATACCCGACGTTTCGTATATGACGGAAGGCACGGCGGGCGCGGACAGCCCGAACGCCGCCGGCGGGCTTACCGCGTTCGACCTCATAGGGGCGGAGTACGGCGACGTGCGTTTCCGCTACCTTGCCGATATGCTCTCGCGCAGCGAGAAAGCCGAGTACGTGCGCATGGGAGGCAATACGATAAGTTCGCTCGGCGCTCCCGTCGTGCCCGAAACGCGCTGCCGCGACGGTCAGGCGGGAGTCAATCCCTCGGTCATATACTATTCTCCCGTGATAAATTATCCTTCGGCAGCCGTGGTCGCCGCCACATGGAACGACGAGCTTGCCGCGGCGCTCGGCGAATGTCTGTCCGAAGACGCGCTCGGCGAGGAGATATCCGGTGTGTTCGCACCCTGCCTCAATATCCGCCGCGATCCTTTCGGCGGCGGCAACGGCAGGTCGTTCGGCGAGGATCCGCTGCTCATCGGGCGCATGGGCGCGGCGGAAGTGCGCGGACTGCGCACCAAGATGTGCTTCGCGTTCATAGGCGATTTCGCATTTGCTTCGCAGGAAGCCCGTGCTCTCGGACTGAGCGTATGGGGCGACGAGCAGACTTTGCGCACGATATATTTAAGACCTTTCGAGATCGCGGTCAGAGAAGGGGGCGCGTGCGCCGTATTGCAGTCCGCGTCCCGCATAGGTACGACGTGGGTGGGCGCGCATAAAGGGCTGATGACGGACATACTTCGTTCGGAGTGGGGCTTCGAAGGCATGACGCTCACCGCAAGGGACGGCGACGACGCGTTCATGGACTTCGCTTCGGGGATCGTCGCGGGGACGGACATGTGGTTCAACAACGACCCCATGGCGTTCCATCCGTCCGACGCGCAGCTGGGCAGCGCCGCCGTATCCGAGGCGCTCACGCGTGCCGCAGCGAATATCATATATACGGTGACCGCGTCCAATGCCATGAACGGTATCACGGCGGATACGCGCGTCGAACGCATAATCCCGCCCTGGCAGGTGATATATATCGTTCTTGCCTGCGTAGTCCTTGCCGCGGCGCTCTCCATGCCGATAATAGTGCTCGTGAACCGCATCCTGACGCGGAAGAAAACGGACAGCTCTGCGTATTTTACTACGATAACATGGGATAAATAAAAAAAGCGGCTTGCCGCTTTTTTGTTTTTTATCGCATTGTTCCCGGTTCAGATCTTTGCGGGAACAAACCCCGCGAGCAGGACGTCGTATATCGGGCGCGTTCTCAGCAGGACGGATATAAGATATGCCGTGGTCACGGCGGCGGCGACGGGGAGGAGCAGCGCGAAGTTATAGCTGCCCGTGAGCTCGAACACCATTACCGTTCCGGTGACGGGAGCTTTGACCACCGCGGTGAAGAATGCGGCGACGAATATCATTACTACGATGTCCGACCATTCGGCGGGCATTCCGGCGTAAGCGAATGCGAGGGCGAGCAGCGCTCCTCCGCTTGCGCCTATCGCCAGCATGGGCACGAACGCGCCGCAGGGCACTCCGGCTCCCATATTGCATACCGTTGCGAGGAATTTGAGCAATAATATCACGGCGACCGCCGTCATGAGCGGCGAGGCTACGCGCAGCGAGACAGCCATCTCCGTTTGTCCGCCCTGCGTGCCGAGGGCTTCCATGAGCCCGTGGCCGCCCGTCATCGCGAAGGGCGTGATCATGCCCAGCGCGCCCGCGAGCAGAAAGGGGACCGCCATACGTCCCGCGCCGTGAATGATATCTATCCTGCCGAAGAGTGTTCTCGCGCCGAGCACGGCATGGTAAAACGCCGCGCCGAGCAATGCCGCGATCGCCGCCGTGAGCAACCCTATGCCGAGGACAGCCATGATATCCGAAAAATCGCCGAGCGCCGTGAGATCGTAAGAGGAAAAAGCCGGAGCGAACGGGATCACGCCCGGGTCGGCGAGGGATATGAGCGCCCGCAGACCGCCGCGGACGGCAAGCGCGGATATCACCGAGCACAGCGCGGAAACGAGCAGCGCGGGGGTGGCTTTTCTGTTCGCTTCCTCGACGGAGAAGAGCAGTCCCGTGAGCGGCGCGTTGAACGCGACGGCAAGTCCCGCGCTCGCGCCCGAAGCGACGAGCACGCGTTCGTCCTCGCGCGTCCGTTTGCAGAGCCGTCCCGTGCTTTCGCCGAGCGCCCCGCCCATTAGCACGCTCGGCCCCTCCGCGCCCGCGCTCATGCCGAGGAACACCGCCGCGAGCGAGCAGGCGAACATCGTGCACATCGTGCGCAGCCCGCCCAGCCTCATCAGCCCGCGCGCCGCGCCTTCCGTCTGCGGGATACCGCTGCCGCGCGCCATGGGCACGAACCGCACGGCGGTGCCTACGACTATGGATGCGAGCAGCAGCCCGACGAGCAGCAGGGGAATGAAATACGGCCGAAGGAATATCTCCCCGTAAAGCGCGACGGAATATTCGTCCCCGTAGCTCACGAGCACGTTATACAGCGTGACGACTACGCCGACCGCCGCTCCCGTTATGAGCGAGAACAGCACGAGCGACAGTCCGTTTTCCGCGCGTCTGCGTTTTTCGGGCGAAAGTATCATACACCGTTATTGTATCTCTTTTGCTTGCGTTTGTAAAGGATATAAGGTATAATCGATATAACAAAACGAAAGAGAGGAGACTACATGAGTAAGTACGATTATCTTATAGTCGGCGCGGGACTGTTCGGCTGCGTGTTCGCGCGCGAGGCGGCGGATAAGGGCAAACGCGTGCTCGTTATCGACAAGCGCGGTCACATCGCCGGCAATATCTATACCGAAGAAGTCGAAGGCATAAACGTGCATAAGTACGGCGCGCACATATTCCACACGTCGGATAAGGCGGTATGGGAGTATGTGAATCGCTTTGCCGAGTTCAACAATTACATAAACTGCCCTGTGGCGCGGTATAAGGACGAGCTGTACAACATGCCCTTCAATATGAACACGTTCTCCAAAATGTGGGGAATACGTACTCCCGCGGAGGCGAAGGAGATCATCGAACGTCAGCGTGCGGAGGCGGGCATAACGCAGCCGAAGAATCTCGAAGAGCAGGCGCTCTCCCTCGTAGGACGCGACATCTACGAAAAGCTCGTCAAAGGGTATACCGAAAAGCAGTGGGGTCGCCGCGCGACCGAGCTTCCCGCGTTTATAATCAAACGCCTGCCCGTTCGCTTTATTTACGATAACAATTATTTCAACGACAGGTACCAGGGGATACCCATGGGCGGCTATACGCGCATGTGCGAAAAAATGCTGAGCGGTATCGAAGTGCGCCTCGGCGTCGACTATTTCGCGGATAAGGCGGAGCTGGACGCCCTCGCGGATAAAGTGCTCTTTACGGGCATGATAGACGAGTATTTCGGCTACCGTTACGGCGAGCTGGAATACCGCAGCCTGCGTTTCGAGTCCGAGACCCTCGACTGCGATAACTACCAGGGCAACGCCGTCGTCAATTACACCGAGTACGAAGTGCCGTACACCCGCGTCATCGAGCACAAGCATTTCGAATTCGGCGCTCAGCCCAAGACCGTCGTCACGCGCGAATATCCCGCCGTGTGGCACAAAGGCGACGAACCTTATTATCCCGTCAACGACGACCGCAACAACGTGCTCTATGCAAAATACAAAGCGCTTGCGGACGCCGAGCCGCACGTCATTTTCGGCGGCAGGCTGGGGATGTACAGGTATTACGATATGGACGATACCGTTTCCGCGGCGTTTGGGCTGCTTAAAGCCGAAGGCATGTGATGCGGACGGCATATAATGCCGCTGATACGGGCGTTCGGAATCGGTCACATACTCCGACTTCGCGCGTACCGCGCTTCGTCGACAAGTAGTATGCTCCCTCTCCGAGCCACCCGTCTGAGCGGCATTCTATGCCGTCCTCGGTTCGGTAAGACGATATAATACCGCCGATACGGGCGTTCGGAATCGGTCTTTTGCTCCGACTTCGCGCGTACCGAGCTTCGTCGACAGTAGTATGCTCCCTCTCCGAGCCACCCGCCTGAGCGGCATTCTATGCCGTCCTCGGTTCGGGACAGCAGGGCAGGCGTTTCGCCTTTCGGCGCGGGATCGCTCGGCGGAAAATTTTCGATGGGGCGGGGCGTGCGCTTGATTTTTTGCGCGTGCGGGAGTATAATGGTCTCGAACAAAAAAGGGAGGCATATATAATGCTGGACAAAAAAGTGGCGGAGCTCATCAACGAGCAGATAAACAAGGAATTGTATTCGGCGTATCTCTATTGGGATTTCGCAAATTTCTATGCGGACGAGGGTCTTGACGGCTTCCGTAATTGGTACGAGGTGCAGGCGAAGGAAGAGCGCGATCATGCGATCATGATGCGCGCCTACCTTATCGACAGCGGCGTGAGAGTGACTTTCGGCAAGATAGACAAGCCGGACGTAAAACTCAAGGAGTTCATGGATCCCCTTAAAGCGGGTCTGGAGCACGAACGCTATGTGACGTCTCTCATCACCGCGATATACGAGGCGGCTTCCGAAGCCAAGGATTACAAGACCATGCAGTTCCTCGACTGGTTCGTAAAAGAGCAGGGCGAGGAGGAGAAGAACGCCGAGGATCTCGTCAAAAAGATGAAGTTGTTCGGCGGCGACGCCAAAGGGCTTTACATGCTCGATCAGGAGCTCGCTGCGCGCACCTATGTGCCCTCGACGAACCTTCCTGCGAATGCCTGAACTTTCTTGCGCACCGCTATCGCTCGGCTCTCGCCGTGCGCTTCGGTTTGGCGCAAAGCTCGGCATCTTTTCGGGCTATAAACGTAAATTTTGCCTCGCTACCGTGAGGTAAGCTTCGGCGACGTGCGGAGCGGTATGGAAGAAATCCATACCGCTCCGTACAAAATTTACGCCTTTATCCTCGAAAATCTGCCGGCTTTGCTGCGGATTCTGCGATCGTTGCTCCGTCGGTTTCCCGCAAAAAAATGGCGCGCACGTCGGTGACGTGGCGCGATATTTCTTGCTTTTTTACGCATAAGCTTCAAGTAGCAGAATTCGCAGCAGACGCATCGGATTTTTTAGGTAGAAACCGCGTTTTCGGAATGAGCGGACGCGGAAATGGTCGGCGCTAAGATACCTTGCGCCGACCCGAAAACGCGGTCCTTAGCATTCGGCAATCAACCGACTTTCGATGGAAAATGTTTGCTTCATACCGCAATAGCTCGATCAGCCGCGGTGCTAACCGCCAAAAAAGACGGTGCGGACTGCGTCTGACCGAAGCGCACG
>DXHS01000045.1 GCA_019113275.1 Candidatus Protoclostridium stercorigallinarum | reverse complement strand
TGTCGGGTACAATAAAATATTATCACCCCCCCCCCTGATTGCAAGACATTTATTGTCCGATATCGGACAATTTTTGACCTGCTTCGGGGCTGTCACAAAACTGTCACATAATTTCCCGTCCTTTTTGCCGCAGTCCGCCGCGCCGTGAGCCCCCTATCCGCCGCCATTCTCTCCCGCCCCCGAGCAGCAAAAAAGCCCCTTCTTCCGAAGGGGTAGACGGCGTCCGCGAAATAAATCGCACAGACGCCGGGCGGGCGAATACAAAAAAACCGTCCCGCACTACACGGAACGGTTTTTACGGTCATGACAATGAATTCAACTATTCAAAGCAAGCGGCAGCTCGAACCAGAATACAGAGCCGGCGCCTTTTTCGCTCTCTACGCCGAATGTGGTCTTGTGCAGTTCGAGGATGGATTTGACGATGCTCAGCCCCAGCCCACTGCCGACTACGCGGCGTTTGTCCTGGGCGAGGCGGTAATACTTGTCCCACACGGTGCGGAGCTCTTCTTCCGTCATGCCCTTGCCCGTGTCTTCCACTTCCACGCGGGCGACGCCGCCTTCGGCGCGGCAGCGCACGATGACGCGCTTGTCCGCCCCGGTGTAATTGAGAGCGTTGCCGATGAGGTTGTACACGACGCGGTCTATCTTATCGCCGTCGCCGCGCACGAGCAGCCCGGGCTGCACGTCCGACTCCAGCTTATAGCCTTTTTCCTTCATGATCCCGAAGCGTTTGATGGTCTCGGCGACGCGCGCAGAGAGATCGAACTCGGATACGTTCAGCTGCATGAAGCCCGACTCCAGCTTGCTGAGCTCCACCACTTCGTTGATGAGCGCGGTAAGGCGGTCGGTCTCGTCTATTATCACCTGCGCCTGTTTTGCCGACTTCTCTTTGTTCCCGCCCGAGATGTCGCGTATCATTTCGGAATACGCGCGTATCATGGTCAGCGGCGTTTTCATGTCGTGAGAGACGTTGGCGAGAAGGTCGCGGCGGAAGCGGTTGTTCTTCTCCGCCTCTTCGAAGGCGTAGTTGAACGCGCCCGAAAGCTCGTTGACCTCGGTGAACTTGGTATTGACGGGAAGCGGTTTGCGCTTGCCGCGGCGTTTGGCGCGCACCCTGCGGGCAAGCTCGCGCATGGGCTTCGCCGCCACGCCCGAACCGAAGAACGCCACGACCGCCGCCACGATAAGACAGGATACGGTAATGACCGTCAGCTGGGCGGCAAGGGTGTTGCGCGCGCCGGAAAACGACGGCAGCTCGCTGGACAGGTATATATAAGTGTCGCGGCTGATACCGACGCTTACGTCGTACACGCTCGTCATGTAGCCGTAGATCACGAGGCTCTCCTCCACTTCTGCAAGCGAAGTGGTGTCGGCGACGAGAGGAGTCTCATAACCGATGTTTTCGAGGTAATAGTCGAACAGCTCGTCCGCCATGCCCGCAGCCTGCACGCCGCTCACCGTCGCCGAGAGCACGTCGTCGGGCTCGCCGTAGTCGTCGAGCCTGAACACCATGATGTTGACGTTGTTCTCCCTCGCGTAATCGCCGATGAGCGTTTCCAGCGTTTCTATGTCCGCTTCGTCGTCCAGCGCCTGCATGTATTCGCTCGTGAACATGTCGCCGAGTTTGGATATGTCGCTGCGCTGGAAGATGACGTAAAACGTCGAATAGAATATGATCTCGAATATCCAGACGATACCGAGGACGAACAGCGTCATCAGCATGAACAGTCCCCAGAGGTTGAACCTTATCGAGCGCAGTACGCCGCGAAATCCCTTTTTCTCGGGTTCGGCGTCGGTAACGGGTTCCTCGCTCCCCGAAGCAGGCGAAAAAACAAGCCCGTGTTTTCCCTCGGGCTTGCTTTCGGCGGGCGCCGCATCCGCCGCGTCCGTAAGAGCGATATCCGTATCCTGCTTCTTATCTTCCATTTATCCTGTCAGATCAAAGTACGAGTTTGTAGCCCACGCCGCGAAGAGTGAGTATCTTGTCGCGGTACGGTCCGAGATTGGCACGCAGCATCTTGATGTGCGTGTCCACCGTCCTGTCTTCGCCGAAGAAGTCGTAGCCCCACACGTCGGCAAGCAGCTGCTCGCGCGGGATGGCTATGCCCTCGTTGCGCACGAGGTAGAAGAGCAGATCGTACTCGCGCGGGGTGAGGTATACTTTTTTGCCGTCCACATATACGTTCCTGCCCGCAAGGTCTATCTCCAGCCCGTCGGAAACTATCTTCTTGTTGGCTGCCTTGCCGCGGCGGAGGACCGCGCCTATACGCGCAACCACCTCTTTGGGCGAGAAGGGCTTGGTCACATAGTCGTCCGCGCCTATCTCGAAGCCGAACAGCTTGTCGTATTCCTCACTGCGCGCGCTGAGCATGATGACGGGGACGTCCTTGTCCTTCTTGATCTCCTTGACCGCGCTGTAACCGTCCAGCTTGGGCATCATCACGTCCATGACGATGAGATCGTAATCCTTTTCCTTGGCTTTGCGGATGGCGTCCATGCCGTCCACCGCCTCGTCGGCTTCATATCCTTCGAGCTCCAGGTACTCCCGAAGCACATCTCTTATCCCCTGTTCGTCGTCCACTATAAGTATTACGGACATTTGCACGATTCTCCTTATCTGTTTGTTCCCTCTTCCCGCGCGTCAAAGCAATGCTTCGAGCGGCGTGAGTGCGTATCCGACTGCGACGGCGATCGCGATGAGCCCGCTTATTATGAGCACGTTCTCGCCCGCATTTTTATTTTCCTTTACAAGTACCGCGATGCCCAGCCCCGCATTGACCGAAAGCCCCGCGACAGCCGCGCCCAACGTCAGCGATCCGCCCGCGAACAGCTGCGTGATCATCACGCTCGCCGCGCAGTTGGGGATCAGCCCCACGAGCACGGATACGAGCGGCTGAATGTATACGCCGCTCTGCATGAACGCCGTGAAACGCTCCTCGCCCGCGAGGAATATCACGGTGCCCAGCACGAAGTTTATCGCAAACGCAAACAGCGTTATCACCGCCGTATGGATGAGCGGATGTTTGAAATACCGCTCGAATATGCCGCCCTTGCGCTCGCCTATGCCGTGCCCGCAGCAACCGTGCTCGTGCGTATGCACATAGCCGTCATCGTCATGATCTTCCGCGTGAGCCTCTGCGTGAGCGTGTTCTTTCTCCCGCACGGGCTCCTCCTCCGCCTGCAGCTTCGTGCGCCTCCCGAGCGCGGGGATGAGCGTGAGCGCATAACCGACCGAGAGAGCCAGCGCGGCTTTGATGCCGATGAGGAGCGCGGTACGCCCCCACAGCGACGGATCCGTCGCCGCCTCGCCGATGAGGATGGGCAGAGCCTCGTCGCTCGTTGCGATGAACACCGCGAGCAGCGTGCCGACCGTGATGAAACGTTTTGCGTACAGCTCGCTCGCGACCACCGAGAAACCGCATTGCGGCAGGAGCGCGAGACCCGTTCCCACGAGCGGCGCGAGCGGCGATTGAAGCAGCCCGCCGCGCTTCACCTTACCGAGGTTGCGCGTTTCGAGGAAGCCTATGAGCAGATGCACCGCGAGCAGAAAGGGGATGAGCAACGCCGTATCTTTGAGCGCGTCCAGAAATACTTCCAACATTTTTAGGATACCTCTCCCCTTACACCATATTTTATTATAACCGCGCCCGCTTGTCAAGTCCTTTTGGGAAAGTTACGATGTCTCGATGAAATGAATTTCATTTCATCGAGACATCGTGACCTTTCAGACGCGAAAAGCGCGGCTTTTCGGCGCTAAGACGCGTTTTCGGGTCGGCATGGGGAACCCCTATGCCGACCGCTTCCACGTCCGTCCGCTCCGAGAAACGCGTCTTATCATCCGAAAATCTCGCGGTTTCGCTGCGAATTCTGCCAAGCGAGGCGTGTGCGTTTAGAAAAGTATAATAAAGTGCCGCGCTTTGCGCGGACATTATGAAGTCCCCCCCCCCGATACCTTCGTGTTCGCCGCCGAAGGTATTAGGACGGGCACCTTATCCATAGCTTCGAAACAGCGGAAGGCGCAGAGTGCTGCTATAACGGACAACAGGCGAGGGAGCATACTACCGTCGCCGAGCAAACGGTAGTGCGAGGCGGAGCAAAAGACCGAGCACGTAGTCCGTTAGAGCGGTGCTATGCGCCTTCCCCACGCCGGGGAAGGCGCGGGCTTCCGAGCACGTAGTCCGAGGAAGCGCGCTATGCGCCTTCCCCTCGAAGAGGAAGGCGCGAGCTTCCGAGCGCGTAGTCCGAAGAAGCGCGCTATGCGCCTTCCGATATAACGGTAAAATATGAGGAAAGAGCCTCATACGTGCTTTCCGCGAACGGGCTCGAAACGCCGGCGAGGGAGAGCAGATCCTCGAAAGAATATGAGCCGTCGCCGTAATATTGGATATAGTTATACTCGCGGGCGGCGGAGGTGAAGTCGGATACGCTGTCGACGTATATCGTAAGCGCGGGTACGGCGCTCATCGCGTAGCTGATGTAATAGAAAGGCTGCTCGAAGGTGTGGGAGACTGCCGCCCACCAATAGTTGAAATAATCGTATCCGTACCCGAGGTCGGCGCTCATGCGCGCGGTGAACTCTTCGTCGAGCCCGTACTCGGCGAGGACGGAAACGAATTTCTCCGTCACGTCCGCGCCGCCGTCGTAAGCGGAAATGTTCGTGTAAACGTCGTACTGCAATTCGTCCATCACGCAGCCCATGACCACGCCGAAAAGCAGACTGTTCATAAGGTCGCCTTTTGCCGCTGTCTCCGCGATGTCCGAACCGTCGTATCTCGTGCCGTTTACGGTGGCGGTATACCCCGCGTACAGTTCGTCGTAACGATCGATGAACATGAATTCCAGAGCCTGGCTCTGCACCTCGGCGATATCGAGGTCGACTCCGCCGTAACTGCCGTTGATGTAATAGGACGAGAAGTGCCCGAACTCGTGCACGAATGTGGACGTTTCGGTGAGCGAGCCGTTCACGTATTGGAACAGGTACGGCATCTCGTACATGGAAAGATACGTCGTGAACGCGCCCGTACTGCCCTTCGTGCTCGTCGAGCGGTAATAGAGGTCGTATTCGCGCATGAAGTCGTACGCTTCGGTAAGATAGCCCTGCATATCCTCGCCTATGCCGTCCGTCGCGGTGGACGAGCAGACATCCGCAAGGTAGTTTTTAACTACGTCACTGCCCGAAAGATCGTCGTTCAGGCTCACCCTGTTATAAATGTATATTCCTTCGTCGCCGAGAGAGTCGTACAGTTCCTTCACATAGCCGCCGAGATACTCCTTGACGTGATCCCGCATGACTTCGGCGTCCTCGGGAGTATATTCCCTGCCGAACGCGCGGTACGCCTCTTCCGCATAGCCGCTCGAATACATGTCGTTGTAGATCTCCGCCATTTCCAGCAGCATATCCCCCGCTTTCGTGGCATAGTTGCGGGCGGTGACTTCATTTGCGAACACGGGCGTGCCCGAACCCGAACCGAGCGCGTTATATTCAGCGGTTATCTCGCGGATGGCGTTGCGGTATTCCACATAGTTTCCCGTGCCCGTGACGGACTCGTAAGCGTCCCTTATCTCCTGCTTCTCCGCGTCCGAATAGCCGGAGAATATCGCGCTGCCGTTGGGACCTTCGAGCGCGGTATACATCATCGTGCAATAATCGACGTAAGACTTGTCGTACTGCTCGTACACCGCCTTATACTCTCCCGACCAGCGCTCGTCGGTAAAATCCTTCTGGTACTCTATGCTCGCGTATTGGAGCGCGCCTATAAGCTCGTTGAAGAGCGTCGTGGCGTTGTTCATCGCGGACACGGCGGACATCCGCGAGCCGTTTTCGGCTTCGTATATAGCTTCGTCGAACGCTTCGTCCAGCTCGTCGAAATCGGGGCGGGCGTAGACGATATCGCCGTAACGCATGTGCCCGTAAGTGCGGCGGCGCATTCCCAGGCACACGAGTATCGTGCCGACGACTATCGCTACGATGAGCGCGCCCGCAACGACGGAAAATATTATCGAAAGTATTTTGCTTTTATCTTTCATCTGCCCTCACTTATACGGCTACCCGGTGCCAACCCCAATAGAACACTGCAAATGAGCGCGCTTTTCGGCTGTTTCCCTTGCGTGTCACGCTTGCCGTAGGAGTCACTACGGCTGCGCAGGAGGCCACTGCCGGGAAACAGCTCGAAAATCACATCTCCTTGTAGCGAGCATTTATCGATGATCGCGAGGTCAGGTGCGCGAAACGGAACGATATCGTACCCTCTGTGGTACGATGAGCGACGTTTCGCGTGCATCACCCGTGATATTGCCCGATAAATGTGTTCTATTGGGGTCGGCACCGGGTACGGATAAACGGCGCACGCCGCATCGGTATATAAGTATTTATACCGCCGTACATATAATAATACATTAAAATCGGGATAAAAGCAAATTATTTTCAAAAGAAACGGGCGCGCATAAGCGGCGTAAAAGACGGACATACTACTTTTATGGACGAAAAAACGAAAACGCAAACGACGGAACTGCTCGAAGCCGTGCGCAAAAACGCGCAGATGGGCACGACCACGCTGGAAATACTCGCAGAGCGCCTGGCGGCAAACGAACGCGCCATGGCGGAAGTCATAACGAAACAGCTGAACGAATACCGACTCATCGCCGACGCCGCCGGGAACAAAGCCCGCGAGCTCGGAGTCGAGCCGGAAAACGCCTGCGCTCTCGCCCGCACCGCGGCAAGCGCGATGACGAGCCTGCAGACTCTCGCGGACAAGTCCCCCTCTCACATCGCCGAGATGGTGATAGTCGGCTCGACGCGCGGCATGATATCCTCCCTGCGCGCGCTCCGCACCCATCCCGAAGCGGACTCCGACGCGGTCGGTCTCGCGAGCCGCCTCCTCCTCGCGGAAGCGAACAATATAGAAGAGCTGAAAAGATACCTTTAGGTTGCGCGGCGCTTGACCGCCGAACAAAATTTATCAAATTTTATCCGGCTGACGCCGCGCTTCCCTCTTGACGGAATATCCGACATCTTTTCGGCGATAAGACGCGTTCTCGGGGTGCCGCGGGATCACCCAGACGGCACCCGACCGCGGCTTCGCCGCTCCGAGAGCCGCGCCTTCTCATCCGAAAATCTGCCGGCATTCCTGCGAATTCTGTTGAATGGGGCGGGTTCGCTTAGGAGCTTGTTGTCTGCTGCGAATTCTGTTAAACGAAACGTATGCGCGCAGGGGCTTAAAAAAGAAGTGCCGCGCTGAAAGCGCGGACACCTTCATGAAAGCCCGCCCTAATGGTTAGGGCGGGTGGCTCGCACAAAGCGGCAGCGGCTGCGAGCCGGGCGGGTTAAGTAAGTAACATACATGTACGAGCAACGTATCAACCGTACACGTCACAAACATACCTTAACCCCACCGCCTTGCGTTCGCATTCTAACGAATGCTCTTCGTTGCGGCACCTCCCCTAACCATTAGTGGAGGCTCGGGGACTCACTTGCGCTCGTAAATTTTTTTCCGCGCGTAGCGCGGACATAATTAAAGCCTTCCCTGATTGGTCAGGGAAGGTGGTGCGCCGCAAAAGTGCCGAAGGCGCGAACGGCGTACCGGATGAGTCAAGGAAGCGGCAAAACATGTAAAGCCTGCCCGTCATATACAAACTTTTGACTCACCCGGCTCGCAGCCGCACTAACGTGCTTCGTGCTCGCCACCCTCTCTAACAATTCGAGAGGGCTGTTTTAGACTCGCTGCGCTCGTAAACTATTAAATATCCCGCGCTGAAAGCGCGGACGCCTTATGAAAGCCGTCCCCTGAGGCAGGGGAAGGTGGCGAGCACAAAGTGGCAGCGGCTGCGAGCCGGAAGGGGTTGAAGTTTGTACTGCGGATAAGCATGTATAACAGTCAAGCTCGTACATTCTCCTACTTCAATCTCTGTCGCTATCATCATGCTATCCGCACTGTCTTTCACGCGCTCGTACATTTATTCTGCCTCAACCCCTATCGCCCCATACGGGGCACTTTCCCCTGCCTCAGGGGGCAGCGTTTCGGACTCGCATTCGCTCGTGAACTAAAAAATATCCTCGCGCGACTCGCCGACGTGCACGCCATTATTTGCGCTTAAGCGACAAAAAGAAGCCGCGGAGCGTTGCTCCGCGGCTTTTGTGACCGAATGATGGATTTGTTTCCCGCCGAAGGCGGAGGGCGGTTAAGCCCTTTTAAGTCTTTATGCGTTCTCCTGCTTCTTTACGAAGAATGCCGGGAAGACCATGAAGATAAATATCGCTACCGCGCCGAGCGCGAGCACGACGGAGATCACTACGGGCAGAGCCACCCACGTATAGCTGAGACCGCTGTCGACGCCTACGCCCGCGGTGTTCGCGAATACGAACAGCTGGTGCTTTGCGGCTTCCTGGATTTTGACCAGACCGTAGCCCGATTCGTTATCCATACCGTCTATGTCGTCGAAAGTACGCGCAGCAGGGGTAAGTATCATATCCGTGCCCGCGCGGATCGCGCAGGACATCGTGTTATTGAAGGATTCGGCGTCGGTGACTATCCTGCCTTCGAATCCCCACTCGCCGCGAGGCACCGCCGTGCAGAGCGAATAGTGAGACGTCGTGTGCGAGGTACCGATGAAGTTCATGCCCGTCATGAAGCCGGTGTTGCCCGTGAGCACGTCGCTGCCGCTGACGGTAGCTTCCTTGGTGAGTATCTCGTAAACGCGGAGATAGATCTCGCGCATAGCCTGCTCGGAGAGCCAGGTGTGGACGGAGCTTCTGTTGGTCTCCTGATCGTTGACCGCATAGTGCTTGGAGTACACCGCGACGCCCTTATCCTGCAAGCCGCTCGTAGCCGCGGCAGCCATGTAGCCGGACAAAAGGCTGTCTTCGCTGTAATACTCGAACGCACGTCCGCCGAACGGGCTGCGATGCATGTTCATGGAGAGACCGTACATACCCGTTACGTTATTCGCAAGGCACTCGTCGCCGTAGGTCGCGCCGAACTCGTAAGCGAGATCGGGATCCCAGGAAGCGGCAAGTATGGGAGTGGTCGTAAAGCAGTTCGCGTCGATACCCGTTACGAGGTTATGCAGACCGTGGCATCCGTCCATATCCACGGCGTAGTTTTTACCGATGGAGCGGATAGCGGGGTTGGACCATCCGCAGTAGCCGACAAGTCTTTCGAGATCGTCGAAATCCATCTGCGAGATGAGCGCGTTCCACTGCTCGTCGTCGTACTCGAGCCCGATCATATCCGCTACCGTGAGATCACCGTCCGCGCCGAGAGCGAGCGGAGTATATCCCGAAGCCGGATCCTTATACGTGCCGTCCGCGTTCGCAAATTCGCCCGTGTATTTATAAGTAGCCGCGTCGTATCCTTCGAGCACCGCACCCTTGACTTTGTCGTTCATGCGGGCATAAGTCTGCGCGTTCACCGCCATGTTCTGATTGGTGAAGTAACCGCTCTCGCTTTCGCCCTTGGCGGGGAAAGTGCCCGCGAGGTCGGCGCGAGTCATGTCATCCTCGGAAGGAACGTAGCCGCCGTCGCCGATGTTTACGTCGTCGAACTTATTCGTAGCCGCCGTCACGTCGCCCGGACGATTGTTATCCTCGTCGAACACTATCTTGCTCGGGTTGTTCCACGTCCATGTGAGCACGTCGGAAGTATCCGAAGTGTTAGCCCAGCAATGAGAACCGTATTCGCCGAAGTCGACATAGAACTTATGTTCGCCCTCGTCGAGCACATAAGCCTCTTCCGTCTCGTAGTCGTAGGAAGCGATGTAATCGCGGTCTACTCTGATCTCTATGGTCTCGCTGCCGCCGTGAGGGATGACGTCCGTCTTGTCGAAGCCCGCGAGCATGACCTTGGACTTCTCGATGCCGCCGTCCGTGTACGGTTGCTCGACGTATATCTCAACGGGAGTTTTGGAGTCGTAAGTCGTGCTCGTGTTCGTCACCTTTACTTTGAACACGTATTCGTTGGACGCTTCGTCGAAGACAGGCGTGCCGTCGAACGCTATATCGAAATCGGCATAGCTCTTGCCCGTGCCGAACGCGTACTGAACGATATCGTCATAGTTGTTGAAATCGAAATCCTTGAGCTCAGCGCCCTCGTAGCCGCCGGGGTTGGAAGCGTCTGCGGTAAGGTTGGCATTGGTCGCGTTTTTGTACTGATAGTTACCGATGTCGTTGAGCACCACGCCCTCGGCATTGGCGGTCTCGTACCAGCGGTAACCGACGTAAATGCCTTCTTCATAATGAAGGTACTTGGTCGCGCCTTCCGCGCCACTTATTCCCGAAACGTCGTAAGTGTAATCGCCGAAGTTATAGTATGTGGGAGAGGACTCCATTTCGTATGCCCAGGTATCCGGCAGTCTGCCCGAAGGAGAGACCTCGCCTGTAAGCACCTGCACGACGCCGCGGTTACCCGTGGAACCGGGAAGACCTATCCACAGAGCCGCGTCTATATCGCCTACCGTGTTCGCTCCGGTGTTTTCGTCCTCGTCCACGAATCCGAGTTCTATCGGCATAGGAGTGTTTACGAGGACTATGACGTTTTTATAATTGGCTTTGACGTGATCGATAAGAGCAAGCTCCGTATCCATGAGTTCAAGATAATGCTTGCCGGGATCGCCGCCGACGTTGTACTTCGTCGTGCCGACTCTGCCCGCCGCCTCGTACGGCGTCATATCCATAACGGCGTCGCTGCCTTCACCGCCCGCGCGTCCTACCACGACGATAGCCGTGTCCGAATACGCTTTGGCGTCTTCGAGCACTTCATCGTAACCCTCCGTATCCATTGGAAGCTCGATGATGGAATGGGTGGAACCCTGCATGTCCGTCACGCTGCCCGCGGTACCCGAAGCGTTACCTTCCTGCCCGGCATAGAAGTCCCAAAGGTCGGGATTGGCGGTGATGTTCTTCTCTTTGAGCGCGGCGTCGAGATAAAGGAAGTTGTCCTCATCCCAGTTGAATCCACCCGCGGAGCCCGTGCCCATGAAGATCTGCTTTGCGGTGAGCATACCGAAAAGGTTGACCTTGCTCACGTTTTTGAGAGGCAGCGCGTCATCGTCGTTTTTGAGCATGACAAGACCTTCCGCCTCTTCTTTGACGGTGAAATCACCCGACGCTGCGAGCGCTTCCTGCGCCACCTCGGTCGTACCCGTATCGCCCCTGAAATACAGAGCGATGAGCTGCGAGTACGTCGCGCACAAAATGTCGACAACAAGTATGATCGCGATAAGTAAAACGATCGCTACTATACCGATGATGCCGACGAGTTTGCTTCTTGCTTTCACATTTCCTCCTTTTTGGAATGTAAATGGATTTTTTCGCGCACGCGGACATTCCCCGCCGTGCGCAAAAGCATTATACCCCCTCGGCAGACGGCATTCAATACAAAGGCATTATAAGGCGCGTAAGAACGCACACAAACGGCGCCGCGGGAACAAGCGGAGCGTAAAACGGAATGAGCGGTCCGTTTCTTGCGCGGCGCGGAACATTACCTTGCGTACCGCTGCCGTTCGGCTCACGCCGTGCGCCCTTATTCCGGAAAATGCGGAAGCGGAGCCGTTTTCAGGCTCCGCTTCGGGTCTTGCAAGATATTTTCGGGTCATGCGTCGAGCTCGGCATTTACCGCATTCTGCATTGCGAGTATAGCCGCCGCATTACCCACGGAATACGTGGCGTTCACGGTGAGCGTTTTACCCGTTTCGCTGTAATCGATCTCTCCCGTAGGCACGTTATCTTTTACTTCGACAACGATCTTCATCAGCTGATCCACGGTCCACTCCGAAGAGAACTGCTCGGTGAATTTGCTGATATCCCAGGGAAGCATACCGACTCCGGGAGCGGTCGCGTTCTCGGGCGCCTCGAACGTAACGTCCCAGATGGTGTTGTTCTCGTCCACATCGAACTTCGCGACATATCCGTACGTCGTGCCTTCGGACGTATAAGTATACGTACCGGAGTACGAACCTTCCGGAAGGGTGAGCGCGCCGCATGCGGAAGCAAATACTACGCACATCACGGCGACGACAACCAGAGCCGCCACGGAAACGATCTTTCCAAATCTTTTCATAAATCTACTCCTGAAATATTGGTGCAAAACCCATCATTCGGTCGCTACTATAATAAAGCGACCGAACGACGATTTCAATATAAAAGGAGCAAAAGGCGTTTCAAACGGAACATAAGGTCATGCGGGCGTCGGATATCGGGGCGTGAAGGTCTTCCCCTCCGCTTGCCCGTCACAAAAGCACGCTGCCCGCGCGGGAAAGCAGTTTAAGATATTGCTGTTTTATCTCCGCCGCCTTACGACGGGAAAGAGGCAGAACGGTACCCGTCGTCAGCTCCACTTCGAGCGCGAGGATACGGGAAATGAAACGGTAATTGACGAGCATGCCCTTATGTATGCGGATAAAGCCGTAAGGAGCGAGCTCGCTCTCGAGCGTTTCCATCGCGCGGTAGACGGGCACGGGGTTCGCCCTGCCGACGACGTGCATGTTCTGGAACTTGCCCGCGCCTTCGAAGTAAATGACCTCGTCTGCGCGCACGTTGACCATGCCGCGCTTGCTCTGCACGACGAGAGTATCGTCGCCGTCGCGGAAAGAATCGGCATAACGGGAAACGGCTTCGGTTATGTCGCTTATGAAATTGCTCTTGCGCACGAAGCCGAACGGGCGCACTTTTATCGCGTCGAACACGCGGTCCTCGCGGTTGGATACGTATATTATATCGGTGGCGTCGTTACGGGAACGCAGTTTTCCGCCCAGCTGTATGCCGTCCGTGCCCGGCATGTCGATATCCAGGAATATAAGGTCGAACACCACGTCCTCTATGCGCCTGAGCAGCGAAGACGCGGTCACGAACGCTTCGACATCCGCCGCTATATCCTTTTTCGCGAAAGCGGTTTTCACGGTGCCGCTTATCACTTCGCATACGTTTTCTTCGTCGTCGCAGACGGCTACTTTTATGGTCCTCATGTATCGGTCGTTCCTCTTTTATTTTCCTCCGACCCCCCCCCCGACGTGGTTTCGGTAAGGGTGACCGCGGCGACGAACCTGCCGCCTTCCGCCGCGAATACGACGGCTCCGCCGTACTTCTCGGCAATGCTGCGCACTATGCGCGTGCCGTGACCGTGATAGCGCTTGTCCGCTTTGCTCGTTTCCAGCATGAGCGCATGCTCACGGTCGCGGTCGGACAGCGCGTTGGATATCTTTACGAGCAACGTATGCCCGCTGAGCGATATATCAGTCTCTATCTTCCTGTCGGGCAGGTCGGGCGAACGCTCGAGATACTCAGCCGCGTTGTTCACGAGATTCATGATAAGGCTGCAAAGGTCTATGTCGCTCACTCCCAGCACGGGCGGCACCGTTATGCGGCATACCAGCTCGGCGCCGGCGCGCCCCACGCGGCTGCGTTCGGCGGCTATTATCGCGTTTATCGTGGAGTTGCCGCAGTCGGTGTAATCCACGGTATCCGCGATCTTATCGGACAGTTCGGAAAAATATTCGTCCAGCTTGCCGTACTTTTTTTCTTCGAGCAGCACGCGGCATAACGCGTATTGGTTTTTGAGCTCGTGGCGCAGACGGCGCATCTCTTCGAGACGCGTTTCGCTCATGCGCAGCAGCTCGCGTTCGGACTCCCGCTGGAGCCTCTCCGCCTCTTTGCGCGGTTCGCTCCACAGCCGCCTGACGATATACGTTACCGCCGCATATATCAGAAGATCGGCGAACAGAATGAGCAGGCTCAATATGAGCGCCGAAGGCGCTGCTAACCACCGCATTGCGGAAAATACGGCGAACGCTATACATATCACATTCACTCCGACTATTATCGCGGGAAACATCACATGCATCTTTATCCCCTGCTCCGCGGAAAAATATTTGACGAATATCGTGCCGCTGGTTATAACGATAAGATTTACGCAGATCAGCACCCATTGCAGATACGAATATCCCAGCCCGAGTATGCCTCCGATGGACGAAGTTACGCATATCGTCAACGCACTCATGCCGACATATTCCGCCGCACGCATTAGACGCACGGGCATTTTGAGTTTGGAAAACGCAGCGGCATAGACCGCGGTCACGACGATATCCGCGACGAGCGGCACGAGCATCGGTTCCCCGCCGCTTATCCAATGATATAGCGACGCCACGATCTCGCCCGCGGCGATACAGCAAAGCATTTTGAGGATAAGGACAAGCACCGCCCTGCGGCTCACATTTTTGCCGAGATCGGTAAGCGCGAGCGGTACTCCGGCTGCGATAAAGTAATTTGCCGTAAGAAAAATGAAACCGTGCTCCAGCCGCGCGTAATTCACGATAAAATAATCCACCATCGTCTGTTCTCCCCCGATGTCTCTCCTGCTTTCAAAAGTATACAGCAAACGGATACGTATGTCAACATCGCGGGAACGAACGGCATGCAAAAAGGAGCCTACGGCAACATTTGACTCTGCCGCAGGCTGCACGCGATATCGCCGATATTCCGCTCACCGAGGATCGCCGAGGAGAAAGCGCAAAGCGTTCATACGCATTATGCCGTTATAATCGCCGTTCGGATCGTCGTCCAACGTGAGAAGAAATTTCGGGTAAGAATCGGTAACGCTCTTAAGCGGCGCAAGCTCGCGTTCGAGCACTTCGGGATCGCGTACGCTCGCACTCACCTGGAAATACGCGCAGCCGCCGCCGCGCAAAGCGACGAAATCGACTTCCGCGCGCCCTGCCTGACCGACGAATACGTCATAACCGCGGCGGACAAGTTCGAGATATACCGCGTTTTCCAGCACGTGCCCCACGTCTAGACCTCTGCCTCCGAGGAGCAAAAACCGAAAAGCGACATCCGCAAGATAATATTTTTCCTGCAAACGCAGCAGTTGCTTCCCCTTGATATTGTATCTGTTCGCGCGGTAAACAAACAGACTGTCCTCGAGCGCGCGAAGATACCGTTCTACCGTTTTCCCGTCTATCTTTCTTCCCGCAGACGTCATGGCGTTCGCGATCCCCGTAGGCGACAGGCGGTTACCTATATTATCCGCGACGAAACGGATAACGCTTTCCAGCACGGAAAGATCGGATATCCCGCCGCGGTGCGCCACGTCTTTAAGAACGATGGTACTGTACAGTCCCTGCAGATACTCGCGTATATCTGCTTCATCCGTAAGGTTCGCCGCGACATACGGAAAGGAGCTGCGCGTTATATACCTTTCATACTTTTCGCCGAGCGTCATGCCGCCCGGCTGCACCGAGCAGAATTCCGCAAACGACAGAGGCAGCATACGCAACTCTACATACCTGCCCGAAAGCAGAGTTGCCAATTCTCCCGACATGAAATACGCGTTAGAACCCGTTATATATATGTCGACGCCGTCTTTTATATAAAGCGAATCCACTGCCTTTTCGAAATGCTCCGCGTTCTGCACTTCGTCGAGAAATACATATGTCGTCTCCCCTTCCGTAAGACGCGCACAGACATATTCGTACAGCTTATGATAATCGGTAAGTTCCTCGAATGCGATATCCTCGAAATTGACGGATATCATACGGTCATCGGGAACGCCTTCGGCACGGAGCGCGTTCTTATATATCTCGAACAGCGTGCTCTTGCCCGAACGCCGTATCCCGGATACCACTTTGATCACCGGTTTTCCCCTGTGCCGCATGAGAAAATTCAGATATTCCTTTCTCTCTATGATCCCTGCGCTCATACCGTGCCTCCTCGTTTTTGTTATATCATATCACAGATCCGCCCATTTGTCAACAAAAGCAAGGAATTCATTCCGAGGTTTTGTAAAAAACAATAAAAGAACGGAAATCATTCCGAGGTTTTGCAAAAATCGGCAAAAGAACGGAATGCGTTCCGATGTTTTGCAAGCAAACGTTCGTTCATCGCACGGCGCCGGAAAATACGAATGCCGCCGCGCTTATAAGCGCGGCGGAGGCAATGATACATGATACCGTATCATTCTTTCGGTTTTTCTTCGCCCGTATCTTCCGCCAGCTCCTCTGGAGAGGCAGCGGATACGGCGGCGGGCTCGTCCTTTTTCTCCCTGCCGAAGAGGCGGCGGGGCTTTTCCTCCGGCTCGGCGACGACGTCTGCGGGGATCTTCTTTATACGGCGCTTGCGGGTGTCGAGCTTGGGACGGGTGCGGCGGGCGGCGGGCTCGGGAGTATGCACGTCCATCTGAGGATAGGGTATCTCGATCTCCTCTTCGTCGAAGCGGCGTTTGACCTCTTCGAGAAGGTCGTAACGCACGTCCCAATAGTCCTCCGTTTTCGTCCACACGCGGCAGAGCAGCACGATAGCGCTGTCGCCGTGCTCGTCGATACGCACCATGGGCTCGGGGTCGTCCAGCACTTTGGGGTGCTTGTAGAGTATGTCGAGAATGACGTTCTCGGCGAACTCGAAGTCCTCGTTATACGATATCGTGAATTTGAGGTCGAGACGGCGGGTAGGCTTGGTCGAATAATTGACTATCGCTCCGCTCGTGATCTCGCCGTTGGGTATCATGACCGTCTGGTTGCTCGGCGTGACTATGTAGGTATAGAACATGTGTATGTCCTCCACCGTACCTTCTTCGCCGTCCGTTTCCACGTAGTCGCCCACCTTGATGGGACGCATGATGAGTATTATCATGCCGCCCGCGAAGTTGGACAGCGCGCCCTGCGCGGCAAGACCGATGGCTACGCCTATCGCGCCGATGATCGCGCCGATACCCGCGGTGTCGATGCCGACATAACCGAGGAATATGACGATGAGCACGACTTTCAGACCTTTTTTGATGATCTGATAGACCACGCTCGTTATCGTCTTGTCGCGGTTGTGCTTGATCATGGACTTGCGCACTACCCGCGCGATGATATTGATGATCCAGAACGCGACGAACAGCACGACGAGCCCGATGAGCAGCTGCAGACCGTGGGTCGTCAGCCATTCGAGCACCGTGGACCAGAACTTATCCCACGTCCAGGTGTCGGAATTCTCCGTCGTCGTAGTCGTTTCGGACATCAATTGCAAAATTTTTTCCGTCATTTGTGTCTCCTTATGTTAAATATTACCATACGGCGGGGAGCTTGTCAACGCCCGCACGGGCAAAACGAAAAATATTTCCGTCAAAACCCTTGACAAACCTCCCCGCGCGGGTTACAATGATAATAACATGTGATATGAGTTCGACGAGTTACCGGACCGATATACATGCAAATAACTACGGACCGCCTTTCGGGGCTAAGGCCATACGGACAGCCGGGTCCACTGCCGATAAAACTTATCATACCCGTACCCGCGGCGAACGCTTTTGCGCACGCCCGGTAAGGGGACGCCGGAACGCGCCCGCCCGCGCGTGAAACGATCCGATAAGAGTAGTAAAAGTAAGTATTTGCTATATAGACTCCGGAGAACTCCGAATAGCCCATGCGCTTATATTCGGTTTGGAAAGATTTCACGAGGTGTGCGCCGCCAACGGCGTACGCCTTTTCGGTATGAGGGAGGACAAGGGATTTGGATAAACTCAAACTCTACGGCTTCAACAACCTGACGAAAGCGCTAAGCTTCAACATCTACGACGTGTGCTACGCCAAGACCGCCCGCGAGCAGCGCGATTATATCGCGTACATCGACGAGCAGTATAACTCCGAACGTCTGACCAACATCCTCACGACGCTGACGGACATGATAGGCGCGCGCGTGCTCAACATAGCGAAACAGGACTACGACCCGCAGGGGGCGTCCGTCACCATACTCATCGCCGAGGGTTCCATGGTACCCGCCGGCGAGACGCAGCTCGCCCACCTCGACAAAAGCCACGTCACCGTACACACCTACCCCGAGTATCACCCCGAGACCTGCCTCGCCACCTTCCGCGTGGATATAGACGTGGCAACGTGCGGGGAGATAACGCCGCTGTCCACCCTCGACTATCTCATCGGCTCCTTCGATTCGGACATAATCACGATGGATTACCGCGTGCGAGGTTTCACGCGCGATCTCGGCGGCAGGAAGTGCTTCATGGATCACAAGGTCGCTTCCATCCAGGATTACATCGCCCCGGCGACGCTCCTCAAATACGACGCCGTGGACATCAACGTATACAGCGCCAACATCTTCCACACGCGGATGATGGTAAAGGATATCGATCTGCAGAACTACCTGTTCAA
>DXHS01000044.1 GCA_019113275.1 Candidatus Protoclostridium stercorigallinarum | reverse complement strand
GTAGAGCTGAACGACGTCCTTGCCCGCCACGTCGCCGTCGTTATGTACGGTGACCGTTACGGTGTACTTGGTCTTGCCGTCTATCGTAGCATCTTTAAGCGAGCCGAAGTCCGCCGTCCACGTGAAGTCGGTATAGGACAGACCGTGACCGAAGGGATAAACGACGTTGTCGTTATACCACTCTTCGTTGCCCGCGCCGCGGGTCTCGTAGTAGCGGTATCCGTAGTAAATGCTTTCCTCATAATCCACGAAGTAATAGTAGACGCCGGGAATATCGTGCGAAGCGACTTCGTCGGGATCGAACACGTATTCGTCGCCGCCGGGGACGTGATTGCTGCCTTCACCTCTCGCCGTTATACGATTATCGCCGAAATTGAGCCAGGTGGGATCCGCCTTGAAGTCCACGGAGTATGTATCCGCGAGCTTGCCCGAAGGGTTGACGTTGCCGTTGAGTATGGAGCCGAGCGCACGTGTACCCGTCTCGCCCGGGAAGCCCATCCATATAGCCGCGTCTATCTTCGCGGGGTCGATATCATACCCCTTGAGTTCGACGTAGCCCGAAGTCTCTTCAAGGAAACCCGTTTCGATCGCCTGTCCCGTGTTGAGCACGACTACTACCCTGTCGAAGCCCGCGTCACATACGGCTTTGACCATATCCGATTCGTTCTGATCGAGCTGTAGGAAATGATCGTCTTTGCCCGCACGCGCGCCTTCGACGTCGGTCACTTTACCGTCGCCGTCCGTCCTGGTCATGAGACGAGGCATATCGAAACCCTCTCCGCCTATACGCGTGATGACGATGAGCGCCATATCGTTATAGTCGGCATAGCTGTCCTTGACGGCCTGGGTATACTTGGACTGCGGGGTCTCCGCCGTCGTCAGTATGACGGTGTCGCCGCTGTCGAGGTCCTTGCTGTTGCCCTTTCTCTTTGCACCCGAAGCGCCGTCGTCTTCGTAGAAGCTTTTGAGCGTGGGATTGACGTCGTAACCGGCGTCTTCAAGCGCTGCATACAGGTCGACGAAGCCGCCAGACGTTGTATCCGTACCGCCCGAACCAGAACCGCCGTAAGCGAGGTTCACGCTGTTCTTGCCGAACACGCTTATCTTAGGCGCGGCGGAAGCGGCTTTATCCCCTTCTGTCGCAGGCGTGTACAGCGGCAATGCGCTATCCTTGTTTTTAAGGAGCACGAAACCTTCTTCGCATATCTCCTCGTTCACCGCGCGGGCTGCTTCGTGGACCTCTGCTTTATTCTCGTATTCAGTGGTATATATCGGGTCTATACCTTCCTGATATATCGCCCGAGGGCCGCCGCCCGGCATCACCATGTTGAACACGTTGTAGATGACGGGCACGGCGGACGATATTATGAAGATGATCGCAAAGAGCAGTATCACGGGGACGGACACGAAGAACCATACGCGCGTACCTTTGCTTTTCCATAATTTTTTCAGCATCCTCTTTTCTCCTTATTCGCCGGGAATCAGATGTTTTCCATCGGCAAGCCGTCGGCAGCGGACCAGTCGAGAACCGCGGTCGTCGTGATCTTGATGCAATCGATGAGCGGACCTGCCGCAGTGATCGTCGTTCCGCCGATACCGTCTTCGTTCATGACAATGCAGTTGATGGTATTTACGCCTTCTTTAAGATGTACGTTCTCGGCAATCACAAAATCCTCGAAAGGAAGAGCGTAGCAGTTACTTACGTCGGAAGCGCCTTCCTGAGAAGGAACATTTGTGAAAGCTATGGGCTCGAACTGCAGCGGATCGGCATTAAGTTCGACGGTATAGTTATCCGGCGTAAACGTATAATCCACTAATTCCTTAGAAAGACGCAACACTATCTTCGCATCATTCACTTCCATGTCGCTGACTATTCTGAATGTGATATTCGCGCCGATCTCGGTCTGGTAACCGATATATCTGCCGCCGCTGGCGTTTAACTCTTCGCCCCTGATGTTCGTGGTAAAGTTCTGCACCATTGCCTTTTCGGGAGCGGAGCCGGAAAGACCGGGATAGTTTTTGCCCGTAAGGTCGGTGTTCTCCGCCTCGAATACATACTCGACGGCTTCGTCGGAAGCCTCTCTCGTCCAGCCTGCGTATACGACGGTATCCGCGGTTATTACGGCGGAGAAATCAAACTCGGTCTCCGCGCCCGCGTCCGCAAACCAGCCGTCGAACGTGTAACCCGCCCTTGCGAGAGGATCGTTCATCGGTCTGACCGCCGTCTTGCCCGACTCTATGAGCTGAACGACCGCCTCGGGCGCGCCGGTATAGTTGTTATCGAAAGTGACTTCGTAATACGTCTTGGAGTCGTCCGTCCAGAAGGCGTATATGGTCGTCTCTTCGCTTATCCCGGCACTGAAATCGTAAGGCGCGGTGAAATTCGTATCCGCATACCAGCCCACGAAAGTGAACCCGTCCCTTTCGGGCGTTTCATTTTCACCGGGCGCGCGCACCGTCTCTCCGGCATTGATCTGGCGCACCACATCGGTATCGCCCTCGTAATTCCAGTCGAACGTAACGCTTATGGTATTCGCGCTCACCGTTATCTCGAAATTGGTATTCTTGCCGCCGTAAGAGAGGCGGACAACGATCTTGCCTTCCGTGACGTCATCGTCAAGCGCGATGTTGACCTCTTGTATCGTGACGGACTTATCCGTCATCTTGACGACTTCGGTGCTGCCGTCGGTGTACGTTACGGTGATCTCGCCGCCCTCGGCGGAGAACGTTTCGCCTACTTTGTACTCCGTCTTCGTCGGAGTTTTCGTAACGGCTATGGACTTTACCTCTTTACCGCTCGGTTCATCGGGTTCGCCGCAGGCGGCGAAAGCGAAAGACGCGAAGCACATAGCAACGGCAAGAAGTATCAAAACAAGCGACTTCCAGCCGAAGCCTACTTTCTTTGCTGACATAGATTCTGTCTCCTTGTTTATAAATTTGACAAGTGGGGCCGTATCCGAAGTTTATTTCTTCAGACCCGACCCCACCCATCATGATTTACTTGAACGTCGTTTACCCGACGAGCTTTACGCTACGTGGATAACGAAGGTCTGCGTGTAAACGAGCTCGGACGTACCTGCCGCGCGCATCCAGGGGTTGGTGCCCTTGGAAACATGAGGCACGTTGAGAGTAACCGTTACGGTGTAATCGCCGGCAACGGGAGTACCGCTCAGCGTCACGCTCGTATTGACCGCATAGGTAGATCTGTTAGCCCAACCCATTTCCTGAGTTTCATTGAGTTTGGCGGTAAGACCCGAACCTTCGAGGCCGGTCACGGAGTATTCGTAGATACGGCTGGATTCCTCATCATAACCCATATCGCCGAGCGTCACGATATCCGCAGCCGACTTATCTTCGTCTCTGTGATACCACTGACCGTCGTCACCGTAGTAAGCATTCATGATACGGCGGTTGCTGTTGCTCGTTATATTGAGCTGGTTGCCGTAGCTGAGCTGATCCGCGGTAATGGTCATCGAAGCCGCCTGACCTGCGGTAAGATCCTTGGTGTAACCGTCGGTGAGATGCACGCCGTCAAGCATAAGGTCGCTCTCGAACTTGAACTTGAAGGTCACGTCGATAGGTCCGCTGCCGCCGCGACCGCCTCTTACACCTACCCAGCTGTCTGCGGAGAAGGTGCCCTTCACGTCGCTTGCCGTGCCGGTAGGAACGCCGGTGAGCATACCCGTGCTTGCATTGTAGCTCATGCCTGCAGGCCATACGACATCATCACCGAAGGTGAAGTCAACGTCGCCCGTCTTTACATTGCCCTCATTATCCACGATAGCAAGCTTGATGGAGTTGTAGATGTTCTTCGTGAGCGTGTAGGTCACGACTTCGTCGTTCATGCCGTTGTTGTTGACCGAGCTGTTCGCATACGACTGCAGCAGACGCTGAGCGCACTTGCGGACCGCGAAGTAGTGTGTCGCGGATTCGAGCGAACCGGTGCGGGCGTCGTAGTCGTAGACTATCTCGCCGTTTTTCGTCATTTCTTCCTGCGTCATGACTTTGACGCCGCCCTTGCCGTCACGAAGTTCGGTATCCCACCAACCGCGCTCGATAGCGCCGGGGGTGTAGCTACCGTCACTCGTAAGAAGCGAATCGTCGCCGCCGCGCACCATGAGGTTTGCGGGAACGAACTGTTTAGCCCATGCGTCGCACTCCGTCGAGCCCTGGAAATCCCACTCCTGGTTGAGGAGGAGCTCATGGCTCGCGTAGTTCGTCGTCTGCGTCCACTTGCCGAGACGGTTGAACGCCGTCATAAGGCCCTGAACGCCGCCGTACTTGATGATGTACTCGAAAGGCTTCGCCGTGACTTCACGGAGAGTCTGCTCGGTAGCCCAGGTGAACACGCCGCCGTAGTCCGCACGGTAGGTCTCCTGATCGTTACCGAAGAAATGCTTCCAGTGAGCGATGATACCCTTGCCGGTAACGCCCTTGGCGACGTTCATACCGATAAGACCGCTCATCACGCCGTCTTCGGAATAGTACTCGAAGTTACGTCCGCTGAACGGGCTGCGGTGGATATCCGAGCCGCCGCCGCGCCAGCCGCGGCTGCCGCTGAGGAGCAGCAGGTTACCGATCATGACGCCCTGCTCATACGCAAGCTCCTGATCGAAGGTAGCCGTGAGTATGGGGTTGGACGGGAACTGCACGCTGCCCGCGTTGATGGGACCGTCGGGGTCGCTGTAACCGCTGCCGATACGCGCGATGTTGGAGTCGGGGTTGGCGGGAAGTCCGATGATCTCTTCCCAGGTGAACTGGTTCATGAACTGTTCCCACTTAGCGTTGTTGGCTTTCTGGGTCTCGCTCATTTCGGGGAGCGTGACCACGCCGTTCACGATAGTGGGTTCGACGTAAGGTACGCCCGCCATATCGTCGAGAGTGATGGTGATCGCGCCCTTGTCGTCCTTAGCCTGAGTCCAGTCTGCGGGCAGACCGTCGTTCTTGACATACCAGGGATCGGTCTCCTCGTCCTGCCAGCTGTAGTAGGTGTCCTGAGACAGATAATCCGCATAAGTTTCGGCGTCAAGCGTGCGCTGCTCTTTCGTGGGAGCGGCAGGCTGCTTCATGCCCGTGGCACGGCTGATCATGCCTGCTTTGAGCGACGCGTTGACCGTTGTGAAGTCGCCGGTGAATACGGGCTTGATCTCCTTGCCGGAGACAAGATCCGTCTTGCAAAGGATACCCGTAGCGCCCTTGCCTGCCGTAGCTGCCTTGTAATCTTCGTCTTCTTCATCCGCAACGACCGTTCTCGTCACTTCAAGCGCTTTAAGCTCGCTGCCGTCGCTGATGTAGCCCTGCTTGACGGTATGAGAGTCGGTGCGGAGAGATATCGTGTAATCGCCCGCTTCGAGCTCGTAACCCGTAAAGCCGTTACCGTTCACATCGAATTCATCGAAGGAAGCCATCTCCTGCGCGGGGAAAGACACGGTGACTACCTGTGCCTCTCCGGGCTGGAGGATATCCGTCTTCGCAAAGCCCACGAGAGTGACCGCGGACTTCTCGATACCGCCCGTAAAGTAAGGAGCGGAGTAGTATACCTGCACCACATCCTTGCCCGGAACGTTACCCGTGTTCTTGACCCACGCGCGCATCGTGATCATCTGATCGGCGCTCGTGATCTCTGCCGTCTCGGCTATATTGTCAAGTCTCCACTCGAAATCGGTGTAAGACAGACCGTAACCGAACGGATACAGCACGTTCTCGTATGCCTTTTCTTTCTCGCCTTCATCTGCGTCGACGTAAGCCGTCTCGTAGTAACGGTAGCCGGAGTAGATGCCCTCGCGGTATTCGAGGTTAGCGAACTGCGTCATATTGCCGTCTTTGTCATAGTAGAAGGTGTCGAGGCGACTTCCCTCTTTATCCTTATTCTGCGTATTGGGACCGAAGTTCGTCCAGGTCGGAGACTTGGTGAAGTCCCTCTCCCAAAGATCTACGGTGTGACCCGAAGGGTTGACCGTACCGTTGAGGATGTAAGGGATAGCCTTCGCGCCGTCCTGACCTACGCCGCCCACCCAAAGGATGGCGTCGATCTCGTCGTCCTCTTCGAGTTCGGGTATCTGCATGATATTGGACGAGTTGATGATGACGATGACCTTATCGAAGTGTTCTTTCGCATGCGCGATGAGTTTGTCTTCGTTATCCTGCAGCTGAAGCGCGTGATCGTCGGGATCGGCATGACCCGCGGCGTCATGCGTCGCAAGGTCGTAGTTCTCCGCGCCCGTGCGGGAGAGAACGACTATAGCCGCATCATCGTAAGAGTTGTAAGTGCTGATAATGGAACCGCCGTAAGTATCGGGATCGATCTCTATGACGTTATCCTCGCGCATCTGGTTCATCTCGGCGGTATAGAAGTCGAGCAGCTTGCGGTTGACCGAATAGCCCGCTTCTTCCATCGCGTCGCCGAGCAGAGTGCTGACCGCGCTGCCGCCGCCCGAGCCCGAGCCGAAGCCCGAACGGATCATGCGCGCGTTGCGCACGCCGAGCAGCGTGAACTTCGTGTCGCTCTTGGAAAGAGGCAACACGCCGTTATTTTTGAGCAGCACATCGCCTTCCGCGGCTATCTGCACGCCGAGCGCGTGTCCCGCCGCCTGCGCCTCTGCAAGAGTGTCGTAGTCGGCATAGAACTTACCGTCGTGCTGGAAGTTGCCGTTCATCGTGGTAGCGTCGCCTCCGTGCTCTGCCCACTCGTTCACGAATTTTCCTTCGGTAACGGCTTCGGACGCGGCGTACTCAGCGTTACCGCCCGCGTATCCTACGTCGGGAGAAGGATCGGGAAGTCCGGGAGGGGTGGCGTTGGCGTCTTTTCCGTCTTCGCCGTCCTGACCGTTCTGACCGTTCGATCCGTTGGCGCCGTTCTTGCCGGGTTCGCCGGGATCGCCCTTGTCGCCCTTCGCTCCGTCGGCGCCGTCTTTACCGTCGACGCCGTCTTTGCCGTTTTCACCCGCGGCTTTGTATTCCGTCTTTTCGCCGTTCACGTACCAATAACCGTCATCGCCTATGTAAGGCGCGGTCGAGCCGCACGCGGCAAAAGAAAAACACATCACGAAGCACATCAAAACAGTGAGCATCGCGACCGCCAGGGCTTTCCATTTCGTGGAAATGCGTTTTTTCATGCATTTTCCTCCTTGTAAGTAGTCGGCCTT
>DXHS01000043.1 GCA_019113275.1 Candidatus Protoclostridium stercorigallinarum | reverse complement strand
GAGGTCGAGGTCGGTCTCCGCGCCGTCCTCGGTGACGAACACCTCGCCGTGCTGGTAAGGGCTCATCGTGCCGGGGTCTATGTTGATATACGGGTCGAGCTTCTGCGAAACGACTTTGAGTCCCTTTGCTTTGAGCAGCATACCGAGACTCGCCGCGGTGATGCCCTTGCCGAGACCGGATACCACGCCGCCGGTGACAAAGATGTATTTCGTCATAATCTCGCGACTCCTTTGTACACTTCCACGGCGTCGCCCGTAAGATACACGGTATCGCCCGTATACTGTACGGTGAGCTCGCCGCCCTTGACGCGGACGGTGACCGCGTCGCCGAGACGGAACTTGCCGAGGCGCGTGAGCGCCGCTACCGCGGCGCACGTTCCCGTGCCGCATGCGTAAGTCTCGCCCGTACCGCGTTCCCATACGCGCACTTTGACGGTGGTCTCGTCCAGCACCTGGGCGAACTCCACGTTCACCCTGCTCGGGAACAGCGGATCGTTCTCTATCGCGGGACCTATTTTTTCGATGTCCACGGCGTCAACGTCGTCCACGGGTATCACGCAATGCGGGTTGCCCATGGATACGCAGGTGATGCGGCGCTCTTCGCCCGCAAGCATCACGGGGCGGTCCACCACTTCTCCGTCTAGGCGCACGGGCACTTTATCCGCGTCGAATACGGGCGCGCCCATATCGACCTTGGCGCTGGAAACTTCGTTATTGCGCACGTACAGCCAGAGCTTTTTGACGCCGCTGCGCGTTTCCACCGTGATCTCGCGACGGTCGACGTGACCGGTGTCGTAGATGTACTTGCCCACGCAGCGTATCGCGTTGCCGCACATCATGCCTTCGCTGCCGTCCGCGTTGAACTCGCGCATTTTTATATCCGCAACGGAGGACGGTTCGATGAACACAACGCCGTCGCCGCCCACGCCGAAGTGCCTGTCCGAAAGGTTGACGGCGATGGACTCCATGTTGCTTATCTTGTGCTTGCGGCAATCGATATAGATATAGTCGTTGCCGCAGCCCTGCATTTTGATGAAGGATATCTTCTGCTTCTCGGTACGCATGCGGTTGATATCCACGAGCTCTATATTGCCCTGGTTGTACTTTGAGCGGAGCGCGCCCGCAAGAGCGTTCGCGGTATCAACGCTGGTCAGGCAGGGCACGGCGAGCGTCACCGCTTCGCGGCGCAGGCGCACGTCGTCCTCCGACGGTATACGGCCCTTGGAAGAAGTGCATATGAGCAGGCTGACTTTGCCGCGCGTGAGCAGGTCGAACGTCGTTTCGCTGCCGCCGTCGCTTATCTTGTTGACGACGGTCACCTTCATGCCCGCCTTTCGTATCACCTCGCCCGTGCCCGCGGTGGCATACAGTTTGTATCCCAGCTCGCTGAACTCTTTGGCGATCTTGGCGATCTCCGGCTTGTCGACGTCGCGCACCGTGATGAGCACGCCGCTGCGATTCTTTCTGTCCATATCGTAGCCGGCGGCACAAAGACCTTTGTAAAGCGCCTCATCCAGGCTCTTGCCGATACCGAGCACCTCGCCCGTGGACTTCATCTCGGGACCGAGGTGTGTATCGAGGTCGGCGAGTTTTTCGAAACTGAATATGGGCACTTTGACCGCGACGTACGGGCTGCGCTTGTACAGTCCCGTGCCGTAGCCGAGGTCTGCGAGCTTTTTGCCCAGCATGCACTCGGTGGCGAGCTGTATCATGGGCACGCCCGTGACCTTGCTTATATAAGGCACCGTGCGGCTGGAACGGGGATTGACCTCTATGACGTATATCTGGTTGTTCTTGACGATATACTGTATGTTTATCAGACCCTTGGTCTCCAGACCGAGCGCGAGCTGACGGGTGTTCTCTATCAGCTTCTCGATGATCTCGTCGCCGAGGTGCTGCGCGGGATATATCGCTATCGAGTCGCCGCTGTGTATGCCCGTCCTCTCGACGTGCTCCATGATGCCCGGGATGAGGATATCCTTGCCGTCGCAGATGGCGTCCACTTCCACTTCGGTGCCGATGACGTATTTATCGATGAGGATGATATTGTTCGGGTTCTCGGTGAGGATGACGTCCATGTATTCGCGGATATCGCTCTCTCCCCACGCGATGATCATGTTCTGTCCGCCGAGCACGTAGCTGGGACGCATGAGCACGGGATAACCGAGCTCCTCGCCTACTTTGAGCGCGTCCGCGGTATTTGTCACCGTATGGCCCGCGGGGCGGCGTATATGCAGCTTCTCGAGAAGCTCGTCGAAACGCTCGCGGTCCTCTGCGGCGTCTATCATGTCCGCCGACGTACCGAGGATGCGCACTCCCGACTCGCTGAGATGCTTGGTGAGCTTTATCGCCGTCTGTCCGCCGAAAGCCACCACCACGCCGTAAGGCTTTTCGGTGGCGATGACGTTATCCACGTCCTCGGGCGTGAGCGGCTCGAAATACAGTCTGTCCGCCGTGTCGAAGTCGGTGGAGACCGTTTCGGGGTTGTTGTTTACTATCGCGACTTCGCAGCCCGCCTCTTTGAGCGCCCACACGCAGTGGACGGAGGCGTAGTCGAACTCTATGCCCTGACCTATCCTTATCGGACCGGAACCGAACACTATGATACGGCGCTTCTTCTTGTCGCCGCGCTCCTCGATGAATTCGTCCGCCTCGTTCTCGTCGTCGTAAGTCGAGTAGAAGTAAGGGGTCTCCGCTTTGAACTCCGCGCCGCAGGTATCCACCATTTTGTATACCGCTCTGCGGTGTTCGGGCAGCGGATGTCCGCTTATCGAGGAGAGCACTTTATCGGGATAGCCCATCTTTTTGCCGCGCATGTACTCGTCTTTCGTGAGCTCTTTGCCGCGGATAGAATCCTCGTAGTCCACGAGATTGGCTATCTTGGAGACGAACCACTTGTCTATCTTCGTTTCGTCGCAGATCTCATCCACCGTGCGCAGCTTACGCTTGAGCGCCTCGTATATCATGAAGAGGCGGTAGTCCGTTGCCGGCATGAGAGAACTTACGACCTTTTCGTCGCTGTAATGGTTGTACTTGGCGTTATCCAGGCTGAGCCCTTCGCTGCCGCGCACCGCTTTCATGAGAGCGTTCTCGAAATTGGGAGCGATAGCCATCACCTCGCCCGTCGCCTTCATCTGCGTGCCGAGGTTGCGCTTGGCGTATACGAATTTATCGAAGGGCCAGCGGGGCAACTTGACGACGACGTAGTCCACCGTCGGCTCGAAAGACGCTTTGGTCTTGCCCGTGACGACGTTGGGGATCTCGTCGAGATTATAGCCGAGAGCGATGAGAGTCGCGACCTTGGCTATCGGATAGCCCGTGGCTTTGGACGCGAGCGCGGAGGAACGCGAGACGCGGGGGTTGACCTCTATGACCGCGTATTCCATGCTGTCCGGCTTGAGCGCGAACTGGCAGTTGCAGCCGCCCTCTATGCCGAGCGCGGTTATGATGTTGAGAGCCGCGCTGCGCAGCATCTGGAACTCCCTGTCCGCGAGCGTCACGCAGGGCGCGATGACTATGCTGTCGCCCGTATGCACGCCGACGGGATCGAAGTTCTCCATCGAACACACGGCGATGACGTTGCCCGCATGGTCGCGTATGACCTCGAACTCTATCTCCTTCCAGCCGGATATGCACTTTTCGATGAGCACCTGGGTTATCGGCGAGAGGTAAAGTCCGCCCGCGGCGATCTCGCGCAGCTGCTCTTCGTTATCCGCTATGCCGCCTCCCGCGCCGCCGAGCGTGAACGCCGGGCGCACGATGACGGGATAACCTATCACTTCTGCGAAATCCACCGCCGACTGCACGTCGTTGACGACTTTGGAAGGTATGCAGGGCTGACCGATGGACTCCATCGTGTCCTTGAACTTCTGCCTGTCCTCCGCCTTGTCTATGGTCTCGGGGTTCATGCCGAGAAGGCGGACGTTGTTCTCTTTGAGGAAACCGCTCTTATCCAGCTGCATGGAGAGGGTCAGACCCGTCTGACCGCCGAGGCTGGGCAGTATGCCGTCCGGTTTTTCTTCGAGTATGATGCGTTTGAGCACGGGGAGCGTGAGCGGCTCGATGTATATCTGATCCGCCATCGCCTTATCCGTCATGATCGTAGCGGGGTTGGAGTTGACGAGCACGACTTCCACTTTTTCGCTCTTCAAGGTGCGGCACGCCTGCGTTCCGGCGTAGTCGAACTCCGCCGCCTGACCTATCGTTATAGGTCCCGAACCGATGACCAGTACTTTCTTTATATCCTTGTTCTTAGGCATTGCGCTCCTCCGTCATAGCGACAAATCTGTCGAATAAAAATTCCGTATCCAGCGGTCCGCCGTGCGCTTCGGGGTGGAACTGCACCGTAAAGCAGGGGCGGCCGATATACTCTATGCCCTCGCACGTCTTGTCGTTGGCGTTTATCATGCTCACCCTGCCCACGCCTTCGGGTATGGACTTGTTGCGCACCGCGTAGCCGTGGTTCTGACTCGTGATGAACACCTTGCCCGTGGAGAGATCTTTGACCGGCTGGTTCGCTCCGCGGTGACCGTATTTGAGTTTGTGCGTCTTCGCGCCCGAAGCGAGCGCCATGAGCTGATGACCGAGGCATATACCGAAGGTGGGGATCCTGAGCTCGTTGAGCTTTTTGATCTGCTCGATCTCGAACTTCGCGTCCGCGGGGTCGCCGCCGCCGTTGCTCAGCATTATGCCCGCGGGCTTATGCGAGAGTATCTCTTCTGCCGTCGCCGTGCAGGGTACGATATGCACCTCGCAGCCGCGCTTGGCAAGCTCTCTCGGGATATTGAGCTTTGCGCCGTAATCGATAAGGACGACCTTCGTCTTTCCCCCCTCACCCACGACGTAAGGTTCTTTGACCGTGGTGCTCCGAGGCGCGTCCTTTACCTTGAAGGACTTGATCTCGCCGAGCTTATCCTTAAGATCGTCGAGCGACGGGCAGATCATGCCGTTCATGACGCCGTGTTCCCTTATCGTGCGCGTAAGGCGGCGGGTATCGATGTCCTCGATGCCCACGACGCCCTGGGCGGCGAGCCAGTCTCCCAGTTCGCCCGTCATGCGGAAGTTGCTGCCGCAGCGGCAGAGCTCCCTGACGATATACCCTTTGCAGTAAGGCTTGTCCGATTCGGAATCCACGGGTATCGCGCCGTAATTGCCTATCAGCGGAAAAGTCTGAGTGATGATCTGTCCGTAATACGAAGGATCGGTCAGCGTCTCCATATAAGAGCCCATGCCCGTAGTGAACACCACTTCGCCGAGGGTCGCGCCCTCCGCGCCGATGCTCTTACCTTCGTACACGTCGCCGTTTGCCAAAATCAAATACGCTTTTTTCATGTTCGATCTATATCTCCGATGGGATTTTTCTCAGTCGAATTTGTCCTTTTTACCTGCTCCCGATACGTCGATCGGGTATTTGTCCGTAAAGCAGCCAGTGCAGTATTCCACGTCCGTTCCCTGTTTTATGTTCACGAGACGGTCGATATCGAGGAATACGAGGCTGTCCGCGCCTATCATCTTACATATCTCGTCCACGCTGTGGTTGGCGGCGATGAGATTTTCCTTGCTGTCGATATCCGTACCGAAGTAGCACGGTCCGATGAACGGCGGCGCGCTTATGCGCATATGCACTTCCTTGGCGCCCGCGTCGCGCAGCGATCTTATTATCTTCGCGCTCGTCGTGCCGCGCACGATGGAGTCGTCCACGAGTATCACCCGCTTGCCTTCTATCGAGGCGCGCAGCGGATTGAGTTTGAGCCCCACGGCGCGCGACCTGCCCGTCTGCGTGGGCAGTATGAAACTGCGCCCCACATATCTGTTGCGCACGAACGCCATGCCGTAAGGCACGCCCGACTCCATGCTGTAACCGTATGCCGCGTCGAAACCGCTCTCGGGAACGCCGCACACGACGTCCGCTTCCGTCGGGCACTGGCGGGCGAGCGCTTTGCCCATTTCCAGGCGGGCGCGATACACGCTCATACCGTCGATAAAGCTGTCCGGACGGGCGAAATATATAAGCTCGAACACGCAGAGCGAGCGCTTGCCGGGTTTGACGAAATAGCTCTCGCACTTGCCCGAGCGGTCGAAGCAGCATATCTCGCCCGGCTTGACGTCGCGCACATACGTCGCGCCTATACTGTCGAAAGCGCAGGTCTCGCTCGCAGCCACCGTCGCGTCGCCAAGCCTGCCTATGCAGAGCGGGCGGAAACCGTTGGGATCGCGGGCGACGATGAGCTTGTCGCGCGTCATTATCACGAGGGAATACGCGCCCTCTATCGTCCCGAGAAGATCGACGACGGACTTTTCCAGACTGCCCGTCTTGATTATCCTGTCGACGATTATCTTGCTGATGATCTCGGTGTCGTTGGTAGTATAAAATACGGCGCCGCGGTCATTGACCATATAACTGCGCAGCGCGTCCGCATTGGTTATGTTGCCGTTGTGACAGACGGCGAATGTAAGACGCGAGTGGTGCGTCACTATGGGCTGGGTGTTTTCTACGGTATTGCCGCCGGTGGTCGAATATCTCACATGACCGCAAGCCGTTTTGGTCTGCGGCGCGGCAGCGAGAAAGGCATTGTCGAACACATCGGACACCAGCCCCACGTTCTTGCGGCAGGCTATGCTCGAAGCCGATTCGGGATCGGTGAAATAAGCTATGCCCGCTCCTTCCTGTCCCCTGTGCTGAAGAGCGAGAAGCGCCGTTGCCGCGATATGCACGCAAGGCATATCGTTTTCGCTTATGATGCCGAATACTCCGCATTCCTCGTTGATCTTTCTCATTCGCTTGTGTTCCCTTCTATTATCTCTTTCGCTATATCCGTTTTGGTACGCCGTTCGTTCATCGCACGGCGTTCTATCTCCCGATGCGCCTGTTCTTCCGTCATGCCGCCCGAAGCGAGCATGCATTTCGCCCGGGATATTATCCGCAATTCTTCCAGCCTCGCTTTGAGCTTGGCGTTCTCCCGCCGCAGTTTCTCGTAGCCGTACGCCACGCCGAGCGCTCCCCTCATCGCCGTAAACAGAGTGGCTTTCGTGATCGGCTTTTCCGCGACGAACACGCCCGAAGCGTACAGCTCGTCTACGCCGTCTCCGCGGTAAGGGACGAACACCGTTCCCACGCAGTCTTCGGCGAGCCGCAGGCATATATCGCGGTACTCCGCGTCCGCTCCGTCGGCATGCACGACCGCCGCGCCGATATCCATCTGCCCCGCGAGCACTTTCGCCTGCCGCGGAGTCGTCGCGCGGAAAGCCTTGTGCCCGCCCAGAAGGCGCAGCAGCTGAGTTACGGCGGCGTATACCTTATCCGATGATGAAAGTACGAGTACGTTCAAGCTCGTTCTCCGCGCGCGGCGTCAGTAGCCGGCGGCAATGACATCCTCTCTGCCCGTGCGCTCGGCGAGCCTGCGCTTGTATGCGAAATACCTCGTAAGGTATTCCTCGGGCAGACAGCGATGCACGAACTCCGAGTTCTCCGCTATGTCCAGCGCCGCGGTGAGGGACGCGGGCATACGTGCGGGCTCGGGCAGTTTTGCGTCCGTCATGCCTTCCGCACCCGCAGCGAGCATAAGCGCGAGCGAGACGAACGGATTGCAGGCGGTATCCGCAAAAAGCATCTCCGTTTTCCCTCCGCCGTGAACGCGCACTGCGCGGCGTCGCCCGTCCCCCGCTACGCCGCAGGGGGCGGACGGCAGCGCTATCCTGTCGTAAGAATTGCCTACGGGAGAAGTGAACGCAGCCATTTCGGACATGCGCGCTTCCACGCCGCGGGCAAACGCCTTCGCCGCTTTTTCGACTGCCGGCTTACCGCCGTCGTAAAGCGACGCGACGACGCGGAAATTGCTTCCCACCTCCCCGTCGAGAGGAGCGGGCGCGAAGGACGCATACAGCCCGTTGGAGTAAGCTATGTTCCTTACCGCGCTCCTGAACAGCACGGTATTGACCGCGCTCATATACGGCGTGCATTCGCGGAATATGACCGCGTTCTGTCCTCTGCCCTTTTCGTGGTGGGAGGACAGCGGCTGCATGCCCATCGTTTCCAACGTGAAAACTATATCGCGGCGCAGGTCCTCGCACCTGTCGCGCGGAGCGGCGTCGAGATATCCCGCGTTATCCACGGGGACGAGAGTGGGCTCGCCGTCATCGCCCGTGCGGAAGATGTAGAACTCGCTCTCCGTCATAAAGCGCACGGTATGACCCGTAGCCTTACGGAAACGCCTGTCGGCTTCTTCCACTATATCTCCGCAGTCGCAGGCGAACGGTTTGCCGTCGGCACGCACGATACCGCACATGACGCTTACCACCGCGCCCGCGGAGGGTCTCCACGGCATGGGCGTGAAAGTCTCCGGCCGAGGCAGAAGGATGAGATCGCCGATGTCGTCCGCCGTTCCGCCGAACGCCGCGGGGTCTATGACGAAACCTTCCGCCGCCTCCGCGAAATGCGAAGCGTTCACGGATACGTTCCTGTGCCTGCCCAGTATGTCGCAGAAGGACAGCTTAACGAACTTCACTCCGTTGTCTTCGATGTATTCGAGTATCTCGCCGACGTTTTTCATTTAACTCCGTATACCTGTTTTTTGAGAAAAAATCACCGATCCGGTGACTTTTCCCCTGTTCAGGCGAATATCCTGTCGATATCCGCTATTGCCGCGGCAAACAGCGCCGCGTTCTCTTCTTCGTTCTTTGCCGCAGTGATATAGAACTTTATCAGAGGTTCGGTGCCGGACGGACGGACGATGACGGTAAGACCGTTGTCCGTTTCGTAAAGCATGACGTTCGCTTTGGGCACGTCGTACTCAGTCTGATCAAGGAAATCGACGCTGCGGACGACGTTGCCTCCGCCTATCTTCGCTATCGGCTTCGTGCGGAGAGACGCCATGAGTTCGTTCATCTTCTTGTTGCCCGAAGCGCCTTCGAACTTCTTGGAGATGTTCTTGTGCTCGTACTTGCCGTACATCGCGTAGATGCCATTGAGCTGATCGATGAGCGTCCTGCCCTCCGTTTTGTAATACGCAGTCATCTCCGCTATCAGTATGGAAGCGACGACAGCGTCCTTATCGCGGCAGTGAGTGCCGATAAGGTAACCGTAACTCTCTTCGAAACCGAGGACGAACCTGTCGGCATTGCCGCCGTTCGCGCCCAGCTTGTTGATGACGTTGCCTATCCACTTGAATCCCGTGAGCACGGGCACGACCTTTACGCCGAAGTGTCCCGCGATCTTGTCGACGAGCGACGTGGTGACTATCGTGCGCACGATGGTCGCGCCGTAAGGCAGACCCCAGCGCGCATACTTGGTGCCGAGCACGTAATCGGTGAGCAACACGCCCACTTCGTTGCCCGTGAGCAGGACGAACTCGCCGTTATGCTTTACCGCGATACCCACGCGGTCGCAGTCGGGATCGGTCGCGAGCACGAGATCCGCGCCTTCCTCCTCCGCCTTCTTTATCGCGAGAGCGAGAGCCTCCGGCTTCTCGGGATTGGGGAACGGACAGGTCTTGAATTCGCCGTCCGGATATCCCTGCTCCTCAACAACGGAAACGTCGTTGAAACCGCGGTCGCGCAGCGCCTCGGGGACCAGCCGGAATCCCGCGCCGTTGAGCGGCGTATATACTATGCGCAGCGGCTTCGCGTCGTTGAGCGCCTGCGATTCCACCTCACAGAGGAACGCGGAGTATACCCACGGTTCTATGTAAGAGATCAGACCCTTCTTCTCGTAGTAAGAGAACGAATGCGTCTTGACCTCGAACGGATCGACCTTCTCGACGTAAGAGATGATCTCTTCCGCGGCGTCGTCCAGCACCTGGCAGCCCGTATCGTCGAAAAGTTTGTAACCGTTATATTGCTTGGGATTATGGCTCGCCGTGACCATCACGCCCATGTCGCAGCCCAGCCGCCTCACCGCGAAGGAAAGGAAGGGCGTGGGCGATTCTTCGGGCACCAGGTGTACCTCTATGCCGTGAGACGCGAACACTTCCGCCGCCGTCTTGGCGAACTTGTTGCTCATGTTGCGGCTGTCGTGGCTGATCGCAACGGACGTCTTGCCTGCCGCGTTCATCGCGCGCGATACGCCTTCGGTGACCTTGCGGATGTTATAGATATTGAGGCAGTTCGTGCCTACGCCGAGTATGCCTCTCATCCCGCCCGTGCCGAATTCGAGATCCTTATAAAAAGCGTTCTCGATGGCTACCGGGTCGTTCTCCATCTTTTCGAGCTGTTTGAGAAGGCTCCTGTCCGTCACCTTCTGTTTCCACTCGTTGTACCTTTCCGTACTACTCTTCATTTTCGCCTCCGATTTACCGCCGCTTTCCGCGGCGTTATTCCCCCCAGCCTTCCCCGTGGTTTATCATTGTAAAGGATACCACAAGCCCCGCCCTCTTGTCAACCCTTTTTGGCTCACGCGGCGTTTAACCGCCGAACAAAAAATCCCGATTTTTTGTTCGGCTGACGCCGCGTTTCCCTATTGACGGAATATCCGCCGCCTTTTCGGCGCGAAGGCGCGTTTCCGAGTCGCCGCGGGGTCACCCTGCGGCGACCGCTCATCACTACGTCCGCTTCGAAAAACGCGCCTTCTCATCCGAAAATACGGCGGCATTCCTGCGAATTCCGTGAATGCCGCTTTTGCGCTGCCATGCAAATAAAAAGCGCGCATGACAAGTCATGCGCGAAAAATTTATTTGCGAACGACGAGCGAGTCCATAAAGCCCTCTCCGTACCCACCCGGAGAGGATGTTTGCCGCAGAGCATGTAATGCGAACGGCAAACCGGGCGAAAGCGAGTAAGACTGACAGGATGAGCATATACTGCCCGCTTGTCGCGTTATGTTTTTCGGTTTCCTCATCCGGTGCGGCGCTCTGCGGCGCACCGGATCCCCCGAAACAAGTGTCGGGGAAGGCTATAATAATGTCCGCGCTCCCGCGCGGCACTTCTTTTTTTATGCTCCTGAGCGTACACATCCATCCCGTTTAACAGAATTCGCAGCAGACGCATCGGATTTTTGAGGATAGAACTGTGTTCCTCGGAGCGTGCGTAGCGACAAGCGGTCGCCATAAGGTGACCCTATGGCGACCCGAGAACGCAGTTATAGACCAAAAAGACGGTGCGGACTGCGCCTGACCGCAAGCGCACGGCAGCAATAAACGGCTTTGCAAATTGCAAAGCCGTTTTGCGCCCGCCGAGCGTTAGCGGTGCGCAAGGTTTTAATCGTCCTTTCCGAACATCAGACCGAGATCGTGGAGGATCTGTCCGAGGTCCTCGTCGGGGTGCGCGGCGGCGTCGTAGTCGAAAGACTCGCCGTCGGACGCGGATTCGGAAGCGAGATGCTCTTCTATCATCCCGACGGGATCGAAGGAGCCGTAACGCAGCTCGTCTGCGGGGACTTCGTCCGATTCGCCGATAAGACGGTCGATCTCTTCGTTGATGTCGCCGGCGTGGGCGAGCTCGTCGTCCATGGGATATTTTTCGAGCAGGCGCGCGTAGTAGGTCACCCAACGACGGTGGAACTTGCGCAGAGCGGCAAGCTCTTTCGCCACCTTGCGGCGAGTGAGTTTTTCTATCTCGTCCGCTTTGGAGAGCGCGGACTCTATCGCCTTTCCTATCTGTTCCTTTTTCTTCTCGTACTCGCCGAGAGCGGATTCCGCTTTGGTGAGCGCGTCTTTGAGCTCGAATATCCTGTCGCGCTGGGAGAGCAACGTTTCGTCGTACGTTTCGCGCACGCGTTTGAAATACTGCTCGACCTCCTCGGGATCGTAACCGTTCCTTACACGTCCGAACTTCATGCCCTTCCCCCCGTATGTTCGGCTATCAGCCGGGCTTTAAGCTCGTAAAGCCCGTCCGAAAGATCCACTTTGTATATCTCGGGATTGACGTTGCGCATGTATTCGTCCCAGAACGACGATTTCTCTTCCTTCGCGTATGCGGCGGAGGCTTTGAGCTCGGGCGGGAAATACACCTGTCTGCCCTTCTCGTACACGGGAACGAGCAGCTTGCGCATGGTATATTTTTCCAGCGTCGTGCTCTTCCAGCGCATCGTAGGATGCGTGAGCGTGAGCGGCGAAGAGGTATCGAATTTCTCGTCGTCCAACGCGATGAGATCGGCAAACGCCTTGCCGTCCGCTTCATACACGCGGTACAGCGTTTTGAACCCGGGATTTGTTATCTTGTCGTGAGTGTCGCTTATCTTTATCTTGGGCACGCGCACGCCGTTCTCCGTCAGTTCCGCGAGCTTGTATACGCCGCCGAGCGAAGGCATGCTCTCGCTGGTTATGAGGCGTGTACCCACGCCGTAAGCGTCTATCTTCGCGCCCTGCTCGTTGAGAGAGGATATGACGTACTCGTCAAGGTCGCAGGAGGCGAAGATTATCGCGTCCTTGTGTCCCGCTTCGTCCAGCATCTTGCGCGCTTTTTTGGAGAGGTAAGCGAGGTCGCCGCTGTCCAACCGTATGCCCACCGGTTTCTTGCCGCGGCTCTTGAGTTCGTCAAACACCTTTATCGCATTGGGCACGCCGCTGCGCAGAGTGTCGTAAGTATCCACAAGGAGGAGCGTATTGTCCGGATATATCTCGGCGAACTTGCGGAAGGCTTCCAGCTCGCTGCCGAAACTCATTATCCAGCTGTGAGCCATCGTCCCCTTTATGGGAACGTCGAACATCTGCCCCGCGAGCACGTTGCTCGTGCCGCAACAGCCGCCGATGATGCTCGCCCGCGCGCCGTATATGCCTGCGTCAGGGCCCTGCGCACGGCGCAGACCGAACTCGGAAACGCCCGCATTGCCCGCACTCTTGACCACGCGGCTCGCTTTGGTCGCGATAAGCGTCTGGTGGTTTATTATATTGAGGATAGCAGGCTCGATGAGCTGCGCCTGCGACAGCGGAGCGCGCACGATGAGGATGGGCTCGTCGGGGAACACGATCGTTCCCTCGGGCACCGCGAATATATCTCCCGTAAAATGGAAACCGCGCAGCGAGCGCAGGAACTTATCATCGAACCCCGCGGCTTCGCGCAGATATTCGATGTCTTCCTCGTCGAAATGCAGGTTGTTTATGTATTCGATCGCCTGAGCGAGCCCCGCCGCCACGGCATAGGATATCTGCCCCTGGTGGCGGAAGAAAAGATCGAACACCGCCGTCTTTTCCGCGGTACCGAGAGCGGCATAGCCGTTCATCATCGTCAGCTCGTAAAGGTCGGTCATGAGCGAAAGATTACGCATGGCTCATTCCTCCGTGGTGCCGCGGACGGCAAGCGCGACGTAAAGCGCCGCCAGCCCCGCGAATACTATGAGCGCGGGCACGACTACGCGGAGATCCGCCACGCCGAAGCTGAGCAGCGAGAGCAGTATCGCCGGCACGCCGAACAGCACGATGACGCGCAGATGGAACTTGTAGTCACCGCTCATGAACATCGTCGCCAGCGAAGCTATCGCGGGCGCGAGAACGTATGTAGGCCACAGCTGCCCGTAGCCTACGGGCGAGAAATGCGCTGCGAACGATACCGCCGAGCACACGAGGAAGAGCACCGCGAGGTACATCTCCACCGTATTGAACTGTATGACCGCGCAGACGAGGAGTATCAGTCCTATCGCCGCCAGCACTACGGGCACGGTAAGTTTGGTCATATCTATATCCGTGCCTATCCCGAATGCGAACAGCAGCGCGCCCGTCGCGATGATCATTGCCGCCGCGATGATGTTGCACGCGAGCTTTTTCGCTCTCGGGATCTCTTTGTAAGTTTCTTCGTCCGTCATTGCCCCTTTTCCTCCGTTTCCGCCGCAGCGACCGGGTCGGACTTTATCGGTCTTCCCTCTTCGTCCACGTGCGGATGCGCATATATCGTCTTACCGTATTCGAAATACTCGTCCGAAAGTTTATCCTTATCCACGAATATCATGAGTTTCTTTTTCGCTATTTTGGCGCGGACTATGTACTGAGCTATCCATATCACGCCGAAAGCGGCTATGAGCAGGCTGGTGAACTGCGACATTCCGAAGCCTTCTCCATACCCGCCCGTGAGAAGAAGTTTCTGCCCGGGAGCGCGGAACTGCTCTATGATGCAGCGCTCCACGCCGTACCATATGCAGTAAAGCGAAAGGATACAGCCGTTAAAGCTCTTCTTTTTGGAAAGGCTGAGCGAAAACAGCACTACGAATCCCACGAAGCTGCACATCGCCTCTATGAACGGATTGCCGAGATGATACGTCACTCCGTCGTAAGAATACGAGAACGGGAACACGTTCCATTCCACGGTTATGCCGTAGCAGCAATGCCCCGCATAGCATGCGAACCTGCCCAGGCACTGACCGAGCAGCGTAAGCGGAGCCGCCACGTCCAGCAT
>DXHS01000042.1 GCA_019113275.1 Candidatus Protoclostridium stercorigallinarum | reverse complement strand
TTCCCGCTGCCCGAAAGGTCAACTTCCTTGCCTCTCTCGTTCAGGCTGCCGTAGCCTTCGCAGAAAGTCCCGTCTATGACCGCGGCTTCGTACACGGCGTAAGCGATACGCGCGTCCACTCCGTAATAACGCGAGGAATCTTCCGAACGGTATGCGCCCACGCCGATGATGTTGCCGCGCTTATCCATGATCGGGCAGCCGCTCATGCCGCTTTCCACGCTGCACGTATACTCGACGACGGGAACGCTCTTGCCGTCGGGAAGACCTTCGTCGTGCATGCCGGGAGCGTACCAGCCGAGGCGGTAAGCGTCCGCCACCGCGTCCGCGGTCACGGTCTTGCCGTCGTCCGTGATCAGTTTCCCGCGACCGTGCTCGTTTCCCGTAGACCACGCGCCCTTTCCCTCTTCCGCCGCGACGAAGGCTTCGGCGGGGATGGTATCGTACTCGGCGTCACCCGTTTTCCAGCAGATCACCGCGATATCGTGGTACTCGTAATAGCCGACGAGCTCTGCCGTGCGCTCATCCGCGCCGCTGCCCACGGTGATCCCGTCGGGCGCGTCCGTCACCACATGGTAATTGGTGAGAGCATAGGTGTATCGTTCGTCCGAGCTCACGACGAAACAGGTGCCCGAAACGCGTTCATCCGCCGAATCGATATGCTCGACGACGAGCACGTTGCTCCTCCGCGCTTCCACCTCTTCGGGAGTGCCGCCGCATGCCGTGAATGTAAACAATACCGCGAGCAATGCGAGCGCCGCGCAGACGGCGCGCATGATGTGTTTTTTTACGGTCATGATATCAGCCTCTCGTTATGTGCCCGCTGCCCGAGTAGTATGCGGGCAGGTCGTAGCCGCGCACTTCCGTCCAGTCGATGGGCGACATGCCTTGAGCTTCGAGGAACGCATTCGTCCGCGAGAACGGACGCGAACCGAAAAATCCGTTATACGCGCTGAGCGGCGAAGGGTGCGCGCTGGCTATCACGCAATGCCTCGGCGCTATATATGCGCGTTTCTTCTGCGCTTTGGCTCCCCACAATATGAATACGAGCGGTTTTTCGCGCGCGCCGAGTTTTTGTATGATGAAGTCGGTGAACGTCTGCCAGCCGCACGCCGAATGAGCGTCCGACTGACCCGCGCGCACGGTGAGCGTGGCGTTGAGAAGCAATACTCCCTGCTTCGCCCAACCCGTCAGTTCGCCGCTCGCGCCGCTCATGTCGACGCCGAGATCGCTCGAAAGCTCCTTATAGATATTGACGAGCGAAGGCGGCAACTTCACGCCGCTGCCCACCGCGAACGCCAGACCGTTCGCCTGCCCCGGGTTGATATACGGGTCCTGCCCGACGATGACCACCTTGACTTCAGCGAACGGCACGTATTTAAGCGCGGCGAAGATAAGCGAGCGCGGCGGATATACCGTATACTTTTCGTACTCGCTCTCCACGAACGCCATGATATCGCGGAAGTACGGCTTGTCCGTCTCCTCCGCGAGCACCTCGTCCCAATCGTTTCCTATCTTAAGATCCATACCGAAATTTTAGCAGTATTTATCCGTTTTTGCAAGTGTTTTACGGTCAGAGACCATTTCTTTCGGCAAAAAGGAAAAGTCACGCACATGAGGCTACATTAAAGACCGCGATGCGGCACTTCATCATAGGCTCCTGCGCGCATATGCCACGCTCAGCAGTATTCGCAGCAGACGACAAGCTCCTATGCGTATACGCACCGCTCAGCAATATTCGTAGCGAAACCGCGAGATTTTCGGATGGAAAGGCACGTTCTCGGAAGCGAGCGAAGCGGCAAGCGGTCGGTCCTTACAGACGGTAAGTTACCCGCTCCCGACGGGATGCACTTGCTTCGTACCTTGGCAGCTTAACTTGCCGCACCGCAAGGTGCTGACCCCGCGGCGACTCCGAAACGTGGTCCTTAGCATTCGGCAACCGACAGACTTTCGACGGAAAACGCTTGCTTCGTACCGCAACAGCTCGGTCAGCCGCGGTGCTGACCGCCCAGCCGCGCTTTTCGCGTGTAGACGAAGCGCACGGCGCGAGCCGAGCGGTAGTAATGCGTAAGGAATATCTATTCGTCCGGGAATTTGGGCGTGTTGGGCGGGCAGGAAGCTCCGTTGTTCGCCGAGCCCGTCAAAAGCGCCATGATCATCATGGTATTGAGCGTGCCCGTAACGCCGTCTTCCTTATCGTTCATAAGGAGCAGCATGAGCAGGAGCAGTCTGAAGATATCGCCGTTATCCGTCACATAACCCTTATATGCGCGGTTTTATGCGCGTGTGAATGTGTTATCATGTTTTTATGATAATAAGAGAAGATCATCCGTTCGGGATGCAAAGAAAAACGAGCCTGCTCGACCCGCGGGCGGAAGCTCTCGTGGTAAAGTACCTGCCGCCGCCCAACGAGCTCGAGGATACGGCGGAGATCTTTGCCGCGCTCGCGGACACGGGCAGGCTGCGGATAATATCCGCGTTGTCCGTCTGCGAAATGTGCGTGAACGATATGTCCGTACTGCTCGCCGTCAATCAGACTACCCTTTCGCACCAGCTGCGCATATTGCGCGCCGCCGGTCTCGTCAAATGCAAGAAACAGGGCAAAGTCGTTTTCTATTCCCTCTCCGGCACATCCGTTCCCGAAATGATGCTGCTCGCCACCCGATGTCTGCAATAGAACAAAACGGATAGCGCGGGCGGCGATAGTTTACACTCCGAAACGGCAGGCGGCATTATGCGCCGTCATAAAGAAAAAGAGCGGCAAGCCGCTCTTTTTACTCATGTAATTTATTTGCCGAAATAACGCTTGAGAAGACCTTCGAAAGCCTTGCCGTGACGCGCTTCGTCGCGAGCCATCTCGTGGACGGTGTCGTGGATGGCGTCGAGACCGAGTTCCTTTGCCTTCTTGGCAAGCATCGTCTTGCCCGCGGTAGCGCCGTTCTCAGCGTCTACGCGCATCTCGAGGTTCTTCTTGGTGGAATCGGTAACGACTTCGCCGAGCAGCTCCGCGAACTTAGCCGCGTGCTCCGCTTCCTCGTAAGCCGCCTTCTCCCAATAAAGACCGATCTCGGGATAGCCCTCTCTGTGAGCGACGCGCGCCATCGCGAGGTACATGCCCACCTCGGTGCACTCGCCGTTGAAATTCTCTCTGAGACCTTCGATGATCTCTTTATCTACGCCCTTGGCTACGCCGACAACGTGCTCGGACGCCCACGACCTCTCGCCTTCTACCTGAGCGGTGAATTTGGAAGCGGGAGCCTTGCACTGAGGGCAATGCTCGGGAGGATTCTCTCCCTCGTACACATATCCGCAAACCTGGCAGACCCATTTTTTCATGATGTTCTCTCTCCTTTTCGTTTTTATGCGTATCATTGCTTAATGATAATCATTACTAATTATTATACACATCAAGAAAATTTTGTCAAGCGTTTTCGGGGCGCGGGAGAGAGGAAAAGAATAAAATATACAGAGAGATATTTACGTTTTACCAAGGAGGACATACCATGGGATATTTCCCCGACTGCGCATATATACGCGAGGAATGCGCGAACGAGTATTTTACCGAAAAAATAAAGAAATGCAGATGCGCACCGCCAAAACCGCCGGCATGCGAACGTTGCCGCCCGACGTGCGCGCCGTGCGACGTTCTGCGGCTCGCGCTCATAACGGAGCTGCTTTGCCGCTTATTATAGCCAGCAGCCTGCGGGCAACGCCGTCCGCGCCGTCGTACACCCGGCAGTGTATATACGGCGATAAGTGCGCGTAATGCGAACAGCCCGTGACCACGGCGGAATAGCCGCGGTATTTGGCGAGCGTGCGCCGCGCAAGGGCGTGCAGGGCGGACGGACAGCCGTAAGCGCGTTCGACGTCCGAAGCGAGAGTACGCTCGGCGCCCACTATCACCCGCGGCGGATACGACTTATGCCGAACGGTGGCGGGCGTTGCGAGGAGCAGCACCTTGCCGCGTTCGGCGGCGAGAGCTGGAGCCACGGCAGGTTCCAGACCGATCACGGGAACGTCCGTATACTTTGCCCGCAGGAAAGGAGCGGCGACGGCGGTCGCGGTGTTGCATGCGATGACGATGATGCCGCACCCCGCGCCGAGCAGAGCGGATACGCAGCGATCGGCGGCGGAGATTATCTCTTCGTCGCTCTTTTCGCCGTAAGGAGCGTCGGACGCGTCGTCCATATAGACGTAAGACGCGCGGGGCAACAGCCGCTTGCACGCAGCCATGACGGTCAACCCGCCCACCCCGCTGTCGAAAAGACCTATGCGCATACATATTATATATGCGCGGGATGAGCGCTACGCGAACGCAAGCGAGAGCGGAGACGACGGTCACATGAACGGACGGAGGCGTTCTATCGCTCCGGCAAGCAGCTCGGCGGCGTCTTTGACATAGATATCCACTTCTTTGGGTGTGACGATGAGAGAATCGCAGCCTTCGTCGTCGCCGCCCGCTTCGCGGATGATAGTGGACGCATACACGACGAGCGGGATCCCCACGCCTATCACCTGCGCGCCCAGCGTTTCGCGGGTAAGCGGGCGCTTATGATTGGATACGCCGCTGCCCGGAGTGATGCCCGCGTCACACAGCTGGATCACGGTGCCGAGACGGGACGTCGCCGCGGCGGCGAGGCTGTCCACCGCGATGACGAGAGTGGGGCGCACGCGCTCGCATACCCCCTTGACTACATCGTAGCTTTCTATGCCCGTTATGCCCGGAACGCCGGGCGTGACGCACATCACTCCCCCGCCCGTGCGCAGCGCGTTACACGTCTCCGCGCCGAGAGCGTCCGCCGTCATCTGCGTATTGCCGAGCCCCGCCACGAGCACGCGCGAGCAATCGTCGGCAAGGTCGCGCAAAGCGCCCGCTACGGCTTCGGCAGCGCGGCGGCGCGCATCGCCGTCGCCGTCCGTCACGGCAGATGTTTCCACCGTTATATACCTGCCCTTCCGCCTGCCGTAACGCTCGGCAGCGGCGGCATCGAGCACCGTTTCGCTTATGCGGCAAACGCCGTCGAAACGGGTGCGGCTCACGCCCGCAAATTCGCTTGCAAGGTCCGTTCTGGGAAAATTTTTCATATTATCGGTATTTTACTCAAAAAAAGCGGGATTATTTGCTTGATTTACTTTTATATTTGTGATAAAATTAAGCGGTTAAACAAAGAAATACGACTCAGGAGAAAAATCGTGCCCAATATCAAGTCTGCAAAGAAAAGAGTACTCGTGACCGAGAAGAAAACTCTCGAAAATAAGATGCTGCGCTCAAAGATGCGCAACGCCGTAAGAAAGTTCAACGATGCCATCGACACGCTCAAGCTCGAAGAAGCGGAGAAGATGCTCCCCGCCCTCATGAGCGTTATCGACGACGCAGCGAGCAAAGGCGTTATCCATAAGAACACCGCGGCAAACAAGAAGTCCCGCCTTTCCGCGCGCCTTTCGGGCGTAAAGAGCGGCAAGATCGTCATCGACATCAAGAAGGACAACAAGACGATCGCTGCGGAAAAAGCTCAGGCAGCCCGCGAGAAAGCGGAAGCCGAGCGCGCCGAGGCTCTGAAGAAGATGCAGGAAAAGGCTGCCGCAAAGGAAGCCGAGAAGAAAGCCAAGGAAGAAGCCGCTCTCGCCGCCAAGAAGGAAGCGAAGAAAGCCAAGAAGGCAAAGAAAGACGCAGAATAAAATCTTATACCAATAAACGTTGCGGACGAGTCCCCTGTCGGGACTCGTCCTTTTACTTTGTGCGGAGCTATCGCTCGGCTCTCGCCGTGCGCTTCGTTTACACGCGAAAAGCGCGGCTCGATCCTTGCGCACCGCTACCGCTCGCTTCGCGTGCGCTTCGGACAAACGCAAAGCTCGGCATCTTTTCGGGCTATAAACGTAAATTTTGCCTCGCCGCCATGAGGCAGGCTTCGGCGACGTGCGGAGCGGTATGGAAAATATCCACACCGCTCCGTACAAAATTTACGCTTCTTTTTCTCGAAAATCTGCCGGCTTTGCTGCGAATTCTATTAAACGAGGCGTATGCGCTTAGAGGCTAATAATGAAGTGCCGCGCTGAAAGCGCGGTCATCATAAGAGCCGTCCCCTGAGGCAGGGGAAGGTGGCGAGCACAAAGCGTAAGCGGCTGCGAGCCGGAAGGGGTTGAAGTTTTGTATGGCGGATAAGCATGATATAACAGTCAAGCCCGTACATTCTCCTACTTCAACCCCTGTCGCCATCATCATTTTATCCGCACTGTCTTTCACGCACTCGTACATTCATCATGCCTCAACCCCTATCGCCCCATGCGGGGCACTTCCCCCTGCCGCAGGGGGAAGCTTTATTCCTTGCGCACCGCTATCGCTTGCTTCGCGTGCGCTTCGGTCAAACGCAGTCCGCACCGTCTTTTTTGTTATAAACCGCGTTTTCGGGTCGGCGCAAGATATCTTAGCGCCGACCATTTCCGCGTCCGCTCATTCCTAAAACGCGGTTTCTACCTAAAAAATCCGATGCGTCTGCTACGAATTCTGCTACTCGAAGCTTATGTGTAAAATGCAAGAAATATCGCGCGACATCGGCGATGTCGCGCTTTCTTTTTTTGCGTGACGGCTCATAAGCAACATTTACGGAATTCGCAGGAATGCCGTCGGATTTTCGGATGAGAAGGCGCGGCTCTCGGAGCGAGCGGTAGCGGAAGCGGTCGCGGTAAGGTGACCCTACCGCGACCCGAGAACACGCCTTCGCGCCGAAAAGACGACGGATATTCCGTCAACGCCGAAGCGCGGCGTCAGCTAAACAAAATTTAATAAATTTTGTTTAGCTGTGAAACGCCGCGCAAGGAACAGCATACAGGCGCCCGGGCGATGTCCGAACGCCTGTATGCATTACGAATGGGTTGTAGGGGTCACTTTAATACGGTCTTGCCGGACTCGTGCCTAACTTTAAGCACGCGACGGATCACGAAGAATATCCATACGCCGAGACCGATGAGCATGAGCGCTTCTATGCCCACGATTATCCATACCCAGCCGTAGCTGAGCACTACGGAGCACTGCGTTATATCTACCGGCTCGCCGCCCGCTTCGAGACGTGCGGTCTCGGTGGATACGTAAGTATAGAGGATGTTCTTGCATGCCTGCTTCGCGTAATGGAAGTATGTGTCGCTGCTCTTATCCGCATGATTGAGATCGACACGGTGCAGCCACAGATCGTTACCGGCTTTGAGACCGAGGTTGACCGGCATGTACGAGCCTACCCAGTCGGTTATCACCGAGCCTTCGAAGCCCCACTCTCCGCGCAGGACGTCCGTCATGAGCGCACGGCTGCCCGCCACCCACGTAGCGCCTATACGGTTCATGCTGCTCATAAGCGCATTGCCGTCGGCACGCTTGAGAGCGATCTCGAAAGGCTTGAGGTATATCTCGCGCAGGCTCTGCTCGGTGAGCCACACGAACAGACCTTCACGGTGAGATTCGTTCTCGTTGGCGGCGAAATGCTTGAGGTAGCAATACATGCCCTCGTCCTTCGCACCCTTTATCGTCTCCCCCGCCATGACGCCGGAAAGCAACGGGTCTTCGCTGTAATACTCGTAGTTACGTCCTCCGAAGGGGCTGCGGTGCAGATTGGCGGAAGGCGCGTACCAGCCCCACACGCCCGCGTTGCGCGCTTCCTCGCCTACCTTGGCGCCGAAGTCGTATGCGAGCTGCTTGTTCCACGTCTGCGCGAGTATCGTCTCGTTGGGATACGCGACGAAGTTGCAGTGCTTGTCGCCCGCTTCGCGGGTATTGAGCCCCGTAGGTCCGTCGAAGTCGATGACCATCGGTTTGCCCACGCTTGCGACCTCAGCGGTCTTGAACGCGCCGTCGGTGATGAGCTCCGTCATTTCCGACTTGCTCATCTGGCTGACGAGCCGATCCCACATCGGGTCGTCGTAATCCTTGCCTATGAGGTCGGCTACCGTAAGACTTCCGCCCTTGCCGAGTTCGGGAGCCGTTATGCCCTCTTCCTCTGCGGCGCCGTCATCCCACGATATCTCGATGGCTTCCTTCGTCGCGGCACGCGCGGGCTGTTTTTCGGGGAACGTGCCCTCGAAATCGCTGCGGCTCATGTACTCGGGAGCCACCGTCTCTTTCGAACCGTCGATGGGAACGCAGCCCTCTTCGACGTCGTCGCCCGTGAAGCGATTGGTCACTTCAAGCCCGTCGGGATTGGAGCGGTCGTGCGTGTAGTTATGCGCCTCGCCCGAGAGCGTATATACAAGCTCTGCGGAGTACTTGCCCGTTTCGTCCTGCACGACGGGATCGTTGTATGGATCACAATGCGCGTCGCGACTTATCCTCAGCGTATACTCGCCGGGATCGAGCTCGTAACCGGTATGATCGTTGCCGTTATCGTCATATGCGTCGTAAGAAGCCATGTCCTGAACGTACAGTTCGAGCTGCACGGTGCCCTTAGCGCCCGGCTGCAGGACTTCCGTCTTGGCAAAGTCACCGAGAACGACGTGCGCTTTTTCTATCTCCGAGCCGTTGGTCGTTTCGTCGCCGTAAGGCGCGGAGTAGTAAAGTTCCACTACGTCCTTACCCGCAACGTCGCCCGTGTTCGTCACTTCCACGGTAACGGTTATTTTGCCGTCGACGGGAAGCGCGCCGGGAGCGTTATCCACGCTCGTGATCCGCCATTCGAAATCGGTATACGACAAGCCGTAACCGAAGGGATATACGACGTTTTCGGCATACCACGCGTCGCCGCTGCCGTCCTCTTCGTTCATATCGGCGTAAGCAGTCTCGTAATAGCGGTAGCCGACATAGATATCGTCGGTGTAATCCACGTACCACGAATGATAGTTATAGTTGCCGCCCGCTTCGCTGCTGTAAGACAGTACGCCCTGGTCGGTGGACGTAGCGAACGAAGGCGAAGCGGTGAAGTCCGCCGCAAAAGTGTCCGCCGTTCTGCCCGAAGGGTTTATCTCGCCCGAAAGCACGTCGATGACCGAACGGACGCCGGTAAGTCCCGTCGTGCCCACGAGTATGCAGGAATCTATGCCGAGCTCTTCTTCATTAAGGAAACCGAGCTCCATGGCGTTACAGATATTGAGTACCACGATAACGTTGTCGCACGCTTCGCTCGCCGCCTGTATCATCTCGCGCTCCTCGGTGGAAAGCTCGAGGTAGTGACGGGTATCATCCGTTATCTCGGTATCGTCGCCGTTTATCTGAGGCTGCTTGGTCTGTTTTGCGATCAGGTCGTTGCCTTCGCCGCCCACTCTGCCGAGCACCACGAGCGCGGTATCCGAGAACTCTTTGGCGTTATTTATCACCTCGTCGGTATAATAGTCCTTGCCCGGCTCGTGCAGACGGAATTTTTTGGTATTGCCGATATCGATATCGCCGCGCTTCTCGTCCCACTCGCTGCCGTATGCGTAAGCCTTCTGCGCGAAGAATTCGGTATACATATCCCTGAGATCGGTATTGTATGCGATCTTCGCTTCATCCAATGCTTCGTAAAGCTTCATCTTTTGGAGCTGGGTGTTGGAGAAGCCGGAGCCGTAACCGCCCGCGATCCAGTCGATGGACGCCCAGCCGAACACGTTCACCTTACTGCCTTCGCCGAAGTTCTCGAGAGGAAGGGACTTCTTGCCCGAATCCTCGTCGATGACATCGTTTTTAAGAAGGACTATACCGTCGCCGACGATCTTCTCGCCGAGGGCGCGGCCTTCGTCGATTATCCCCTGCGTGCGCTCGTTCTCCACGAAGCCGTAACCGTGCATGACTATGCTTATCAGTTCCGCCCACGCGGACGCCGCCACGATCAGCGCTATCATCACCGCGAGCAGTACCACCATAAAGGGCACGTTCAGAGCGAGATAGACCTTGTTGGACATTTTCTTTTTCATCGTCATCTCTCCATACGTCATTTTCCGCCTTGTATCCGCGCCGCAAAACGCGTTTCAAGCGGTATCTGCCGAGAGTATAACGCGACCGTTAAACAAGGTCAATACCTATCTTCCAAACTGCACGAATATTACCTATTTTGCAGCGGCGAAAAACCTTAAATAAAAAAATCATTTTTCATTTAAGGTTTTTCGCCGTTGCCGCCGGACGAAATATCCGTCCTCTTTTCGGCGCGAAGGCACGTTCTCGGGGTGCCGCAGGGGCGCTGCGGCACCCCGAGAACGCGGTTATATACCAAAAAGACGGCTGCGTTTTTGACTGACGCCGCGCAAGGAAAAGGGGAACGGCGGAGGTGCTGACTCCGCCGTTCCCTATTCCCTTTATTCCCACGGCATATCGATGCCTGTGAGGCGAATTTATGCCGCGCCGCGACGGCGCGTTGATCATCAGCCGACAAACTCGTGATAGAGCGCGGCGATGGATCTGTCGTAGTCTTCGTTCTCCACGGCGATGATGATGTTCATCTCGCTGGAGCCCTGGTCGATCATGCGGATATTGACGTCCGCATTATACAGGCTGCCGCAGACGCGGGAAGCCGTACCCTTGGTGCTCATCATGCCGTGACCGACGACGGCGATGAGCGAAAGCCCTTTATGCACCTCGATGGTGTTGAGGTGGCAGCGGTCGCGTATCTCCATGATCGTCTCTTCGAGCACCTCGTCGGTGAGCCCGGCGGGATCGAGGATAAGCGTGACCGTGTCTATGCCCGTAGGCATATGTTCGAGGCGGATGTTGTGTTCGACGAGCACGTCGAGCAGAGTGCGGCAGAAGCCTATCTCGGAGTTCATCATCTCCTTCTGGATGAATATCCCCACGAAATCCTTCTTGCCCGCGATGCCCGTGATGACATTCCCGCTGCGCTTGTATCTGCCGCTCTCGAGATCCTCGTAGCACACGATCATCGTGCCCTTAGCCGACGGATTGAACGTGTTGCGGATGTTTATGGGTATGCCAGACTTGTTGACCGGGAACACCGCCTCGGGATGCAGCACGCTCGCGCCCATGTACGCCAGCTCGCGCAGCTCGCGGTAAGTGAGCATCTCGATGATGCGGGGGTTTTTGACTTTACGCGGATCGCAGACCATGAAACCGTCCACGTCCGTCCAGTTTTCGTATACCGAGGCGTTCACCGCCTTGGCGACTATCGCGCCGGATACGTCCGACCCGCCGCGCGAGAACGTCTTTATCCTGCCGTCCGCGCCCGTGCCGTAAAACCCGGGAACGACGGCGCGCATCGCGACGCGCAGACGCTCGGAAGCGAGCCGCTGGGTAAGATCGTCGTCCAGCTTGCCGTCCGCGCCGAAACGTACTATGTCCGCCGCGTCCACGAAATCGTAACCGATCAGCTTGGCAAGGACCTTTGCGGAGAGATATTCGCCGCGGCTGACGACGTAATCGTAAGAACCGCTCTCTTCGCCGCTCATTATGTCTTCGAAATCGGCGGTGAGGTCGAGGTCTATGCCCAGACCTTCGATTATTCCGTCGAAACGCGCCTTTATCTTTTCGAGTGCCGCTCTTCTGCCCTCTTCCGTGCGTTCGCCGCACAGCGCGATGAGCATGTCGGTGACCTTGGTATCCGACGGCTCGCGCTTGCCGGGCGCGGATACGACGACGTATTTCGCCTCGGGATCCGCCATGACGATGTCCCTGACCTTGCGTATGCTGTCGGCGTTCGCCATGGAGGTACCGCCGAACTTGAGTGCTTTTGCCATATTATTCGATCCTCTCGGTAAAATTTATTCCTCTTCAGATCCCCTTGTCGTCTATGTGCCGGCACTCGACGTAGTACCGCTTGTCCTCCGCCTCGCCGAGAGAGAAGGACTTGCGAGGGAGCGTGCCGTGAGCCGCTATGTAAGCGAACAGCCCGTCCTTGCCGAGCGGCGGCATGAGCACGCCTACCGCGTCACTCCTCTCCGCACATATGCGCAGCAGTTCGCCGTCGCCGTGTATGTAATCCGTTTCCGCACCCGACTCGTCTATTATCTTCTGCACCGCGGCGTAAGCCTCGGCGGGATCGGACGGAGCGGAGAGTTTCACTCCCACGTCCGAACGCACGAGCGTCACTTTGCCGTCGCCGCGCAGATTTTCCTCCAGCCTGTCCGCTATATCCGGACAGCCGTAGACCACGCGGTGTATGGGAAGGAAGATCACGCCGTCCGAACGCACGTTCTCCACCTCGACGAGCGCGTACCTTGCGGTCGCCGCCCTGCCGTCGCCTTCCGCTTTATACTTTTCGTAAAGCGCCTTCGCCGCCGCAAGCGAGTGATTGCCGTCGCCGACGAGCACGAAAGGTTTGCCCGCCTCCGCCGCCTCGCTCTCCAGCGCCGCTATCGCGCGCTCGGGCGCGGACGTATCCGTTATCAGCCTGCCTTCCAGCCTGCCTCCTCTGGGAAGAGATATATCGTACAGCGGCTCGCCTTTGCCGATGAGCGGCTCGATGAGCGTGCACCCGGAATCGTCTATCAGGCAGATGACGTGAGAAACGTCGAGAGCGGAGGCTTTCCTCACGGCAAGGCGCGGCGGTATGCGCGCGGTGACCGTGCCCTCCGTCGCGCGGACGGGAGAGTCTCCCGTGCGGTAATCGTACTCTTCGAGATCGACCAGGCATACCAGCCCGTAGCGCGTACCGTGGGAACAGGCGCGCTTTACGAGCACCCCGCCCTTGTACTCGACGAGCACGTTTTTCACGTAATCGAGCGAGCAGGCGGCTATGCCGGAAAGGCGGTCGCTCACCTCGGACAGAAACGCTTCGGGACAGATGAGGCGGAGCGCGGAAGGCTCGTCCCCCACTCTCTCCTCCTCCGCTTTCCAATATTCGGGACGGGACGTGTACTGGTCGCAGGCGATCGTGCTCCATGCGCTTCCGACGCCTCCGCGGGGCAGCATGAACCTGCCGAACACGAGGCAGTTACTCATTGTCGCCCTCCCCGTCGTTCTTTTTGCGCAGACGTATGCGCTTTTTGCGCCCCACCGCCTGCGTGACTTTGAGCCCGTAAGTCTGCTCGATGACGTCCGTCAGCATGGACGCGTCGTAATAGCGGTCCAGCTTGCCGTCGCGTGCGACGCTTATGACGCCCGTCTCTTCGCTCACGACGATGGTGAGCACGTCGTACTGCTCGCTTATGCCGAGCGCCGCGCGGTGGCGGGTGCCCAGCTCCTTGGGCAGGCTCTGGCTTTGCGTGAGCGGCAGGAAACAGCCCGCGGCGAGTATCTTGTCGCCGTGTATGAACACCGCTCCGTCGTGAAGATCGGCGCCGGTGTTGAAAAGACATTCGATGAGCGGCTGCGAGAGTTTGGCTCCCAGCTCGGTGCCGCTGTCGAGTATGTGACGGGGCACGGACTGCGTGGTGATGACGATGAGCGCGCCCACATTGTCCTTGGACATATTGAGCACCGCTTTAACGATGTCGCCCACCGCTTTGCGGAGATCCTCTTCGGTGCAGTCGTACTCGACGTTGAAAGTTTCCGATCCCGTTTTGCTCGCGAGCTTCCACATCGTGCGGCGAAGCTCCTGCGGGAACATGATTATTATCGCGATGAACACGAGCAGGACTCCGTAAGAGAATATCGTGCTCATGACCGGGAAATCGAACAGAGCGCTCGTGAGCACTATCCCCGCGAACGTGATGATGACGAAGAACTTCATTATCGGCATCGCACCGTTCTTTTTGAGGAAGTATATCACGGCGTATACGAGACAGACGAGCAGGAAAACATCCAGCACGCTGACTATCGTCGCTCCGACGGAGACCGCTCCCGTTTCGGTAAGAAACTCCTTCGTCACGTTGCTCCAGAAAGTGCGGAAAAATTCCCCGTTGAGACCGACGCTGCTTTCGCTGTCCGCCACGCCGAGCCCGACGGTGACGATCCAGAGCAGGCAGCCGATGACGAGGGCGAGCAGTTTGCCGCGCAAGTCGCTGACGAATATCGCTCTCATCGCGCGCGCAAAGGCATTCCCGCTCTTATTTTTCTCCGGCTTCCTTTCCATATTTTCATTATATAACTTTTATAAATTTTTTTCAATCATTTTTCGGGTAAATTCCCGAAGGAATTTACCCGAAAAATACTCGCCCGTCAGGCTTTACCGTCTTTATCTCCGCCGTCCGTGCCGAACGGGTCGTCGCCGAATGGGTCCTCGGGTCCGTTCGGCTTGCCCGAACGGATGTCCACATACACGTCGCCGTCCTCGGGATCTTCGTAATCCATGCCGAACACCGCCACTTTGATATTCGGCCTGCCGCCCTCGCCCGCGTATTTTTTGCGCAGGCGGCTGACCGTGATGAGCGTGAACGCGAGCACTCCCGCCGCAAGCACCGCGCCCGCGATATAAGCCGCGAGACGGCTCGTCAACCAGTCGTACGCGCCTATCTGTTCCAGCCCTTTGAGGCACGCGCCCGTAAATCCCGCGCCGAACACCGAAGCCGTGAGCGTTTCCGCCGCCACGCGCATCTGATCGGCATAATCGGGCATGTCGCGTTCGAGTCGTTCGAGAGTATCGCGGCTCGTGTACGAGATGTCTTCCCTGCCGTAGCCGTCGTTATCGGTGAGCAGGAAGGTGAAGTCCGAACCCGAAGTCACCGAGCAGACGTTAGTTTTGCCGAAGTACACGGAAGTCTCGTTCATGAGCGGATAAGGCGTGTAAGGCAGAGAGTCGGTAAGTATCACGTCGGGATCCGTCTGCCGCGCGGGAGGAAGGGATATGTGATCGCCGCAGCCTATGCCCGCAGCCGTGCCGAGTATGAAATCGCCGTGCGCGGTGGACTGCTCGTCGAACCACATCCAGAGATCGCTGCCGCCCAGCCGTTCGAGCGTGACCGCGAGTATCACCGAATCCCTGCCGCGCTCGCCGAGACCCGACCAGTATTCGTCCGCGCCGCCGTAGTCTATGCAGCCCATGCCGTAGAACACGAAGTCCACGTCCGTCGAAAGCCCGTCGGTATTATCGGCGAAAATATCGCACATGTTAAGCAGCGCCGCTACCGCCGCGCCGTTGCCCATGGCGCCCGCGGCACGCGTGCCGCGGAAGTATACCGCTCTGCCGTCGCCGCTCTCGCAGGTGTCGTACATATTGTCGTAGTGCGCACCGATGACGACCTTATATCCTTCCGGATTGTTTTCCGCGGGAGCTTTGAGCGAGAACACCACGTTCTGGGACTCGAAGCTGTCGGTATACACGTCGCGCTCGAAGGAGACTATCTTTCCCTTTTGTCCCGTGAGGGTCTCCAGCTCGCCGGCTATCCATTCCGCCGCGGCATATTCGCCCGAGCCGTCCTCGGGAGCGTTCTCCGATACGAGACACGTCCTGTCTCCGCCGCCGACGGCAAGGAACTCCTCGAGTTCCGTTTTCATCCCGTCCGCCGAATATACGGGGCTGTAACCTCCGTCGAAAGCGTCGGCGTACCCCGAAGGACCGCATGCGGTAAAGAGGAATATCACCGAGAGAGCGACGAGTATCACGGAAACGAATATTATCTTTTTCACGTCACCCTCCTATCATCATGAAAAGTTCCGCGACGCAGTACACGAGGTATATCGCGGAGAACACAAGCCCGTACGCGTAAAGCGCGACCGCCCTGCCGCGCTTCGGTAAACCGTGAAGGCATTCGAAAAGGACATACAGCGATACCGCCGCCGCCATGACTATGAAACGCACTATCACTTCGCCGTACAGTTCGAGCACGGGCACGGCAAAATATATCATGCTGAACGCGCCGTAAACGAGATAACCCGCGCCGTAAAAAATGCGGAATATGTACGCCTGGTCGCCGAGCGCGCGCCCGCCGCCCGCGAGCATCATGCGGTAGGTGAAGCGCGTGACGATGAAGTACACGAGAAAAGGCATCAGCCCGCCGAGCACGAACGCCGTCACCTCGTTGCAGAGGAAGTTGCTCACCCCCGCGGGAAGATCGGTATACAGCACGAGCTGCGCGAGCATGCCGCGCATGGAGTACCATCCGCCGAAGCACAGCGAAAGCGCGAAAAACGCGTAATTCGCCCAAAGAGGGATACGTTTTTCGGTCAGCAGCCGTGCGGGCAGCGAATAGCGGCGCGCCTCATCTGTCGTATTACCGTTTACCATCCGGCGGTCTTACCTCCTGCCGCGGCGGATATAAGCACCTCCGCAGCCGCGTCGCGTGAGAGCGCTCCGCTTTTCAAGTCCCCGTCCGCCCTCGACAGGCGGAGAAGTATGTTTTTGAGCGTCGCGGCGCCGAAGCGGGAGGCTTCGCGCTTTACCGCGAATATCGATCTGGGGTTCATATCCAGCTCTTTGGCGAGCGTCTTTTCGTCGGGCGTGACGAGAGCGTAGAACATCCTACGGAAATGCCTGTAAAGCAGGGCGAACAGCATCTCGGGCGCTTTTGCCGACGAATCCATGGAGCGCAGTACGGCATAAGCCTTGGCGGTATCCCCCGCCGCGGCAGCTTCCGCGAGCTGCCACACCGCGTACTCGGCGGACGGAGAAACGAGATCGCGCACGTCGTCAGCCGTCACCGTACCGCCGCTGCGGTAAGAGCACAGCTTGTCCGTCTCCACGGATATCGCCGTCATATAGCCGCGGCAGTACTGCCACAGCAACTCAGCCGCCTCGCGCGTCACCGCCGCGTCGTACTTTTTCCCTTCCGCAGCCATCCAGCGGAACACGAAAGTTTTGTCCACGGGCGAACAGTCCACCTCGGTGAGCGAGGAAAGGAACGCCGTAAGGCGCACGTCCTTCTTATCGCCGCGTTTGCCCTTTGCCCTGCCGCACACGACGAGCACGCTCGTCGGATTGGGGTCGTCGGGATAACCCGCGAGCTCCTCGGCTTCGGACAGCGTGCGAACCACTACGCAGCGGACGTCGCTCATCACGGGAAGAGCGTTCAGCTCGTCCAACACCGCGCCGCTCGAAGGAGAATCCAGCACCGTGACGTTGAACTCGGGATAGGACGCGGCGGCGGTTATCATGTCGACGGCGCGCGAACGGACGTACTCGTCGTCCCCCGTCAGGTAATACCCGAAGGAAGGCGGCGCGGACGCGAGCGATGATTTGAGTTCGGTAAATCTCATACTATTATCTTAACACTTGCCGCCGCCGTTTGCAAATATATTGCGCACGAATGCGCGGCTCCCCCGCTTTATATCATGTAAATTATGCGGCTCATTCATTAAATAAGCGTTAATCGGGCTATAATATATTAAAAACAGAGGGAAAACATTCTCTTTGCAGGCGTTCGGCTGCGCGTTTTGCGGCAAGAGCCGCCGAGCGCGCGTCCGCGTTCTGCCCCTCGGCGGCGTAAACGAGCGCCTGCGCGGCGTATTCGGTCACCTTTTCGGTGATGTTGGGGTTACTCACGAGCGCGAGCAACGGCGCTCTGCCCTCTTCTCCAGCTTCGCGTAGCGCGGTGAGCGCTTCTTCGTCCGTTACTCCCTCTTCCGCTGTCTCCAGCCTCTCGCAGGCGCGTTCCAGCTTTTCGCAGATCGTCCCGAAATGGCGGTATCCCCATACGGATTCGGCTATGCCCAGCGCGAGCACGGCGACGAACACCGTAGTTATGATTATCGCTTTCTTCACGGCGCTGCTCCTTTTACCCTCGTTTTGCGGGTATAGCACGGGGAAGATGCGGGGCTGACGTACACCGTGCCGTCCGGGCGGATATCCATGTACTGCACGTCCTTCATACCCTTGCAGCCGCGCAACACGTCGCCGAGAGCCTTATCGTCCATACCGCACCTTTCCATGTTCTCGCGGATGGGCTTGCCGTCCTCCGCAAGCGGAAGAGGGAGCACGGTACAGTTCTCGCCGCCCGCTTTGGGAACGACGGAGAACTTGCCGTTGGACTCGGCTATCGCGTAAGCTACGAGAGACAGGTCGGGATAGCCGCAGCTGCGGCAGCTCGTGACCACGTCGTCCACGCTCATGTTGAGCCGCGCGATGTTCTTCGCGGATATCCCCCGTCCGTCCACGACGAGCACGCTGCTGCCGTCGGCAAGGCGGCGCAGCGCTCTCCGCCTGCGGCAGAGGAACGCGGGCACGATGCCGAGGAACGCGAGCGTGACTATGGGCACGATGCCCGTGTACAACGGTATCGCGGGGTCGTTCATGGGCAGGCAGGCAACCTCGGCGAGCAACATGGTTATCACGAACTCGAAGGGCTGCATCTCGCCTATCTGGCGTTTGCCCATGAGCCGTACCGCAAGAAACACGGCTGCCGCCGTAATGACTGTTTTTATCAAAACGATGAGCACACGGATATCGTGTGCTCATCGCCGCGTTTTTATGTGTGATAACGTGCGCTAAGAACGCCTGTCAATGGGTGAACTCGAAGCAGTTCACATGGAAGAGCGCGTCCATCGCGATGTGCAGCTGACGGCACTCCTCGGTATCCCCGAGGCGGTAGAGCATCTCCCTGCCCTCGCGGCGGGAAACTATCAGCCCCGCGCTCTTGAGCTGCTTTAAGTGGTGAGCCACCGCAGGGCTGGACATGCCCACAAGGTCGCCCAGACCGCGCACGCACTGCTCGCTGTGGCAGAGTATCCAAAGCACTTTGAGCCGCGTGGGATCTCCGAGCTGAGCGAACGCCGCGCTCACCTTTTCGCATAACGCCGCGTCGGGGAGATGCGATCTTATGCGTTCGTTGTCGTTACCGTGCGTATGATCCGCCATACAAAGCCTCCGTCAGTTGCCGTATGTGAAACCGTCGTTATAGATATAGGCGCCGATGACGTCCAGCTTGCCTTTGAACAGCTGCCTGCCCGCATGCGTCCTGTTCTCTATGGATATGTCCTCGGTAGAGAACGCCATGAGGTAATTGTCCTCTTCTTCGAGCACGATCTTATAAGGCTCTTTGACGTAGGAAGCGAATACTATCCTGTCGCCGTTGGAAGGACGCGTCCTGCCGAAGTCGATGATCTTGACGCCTTTGCGGTACCTGCCCATCACGTCTATATCCGCGCTTATGACGCGCTTGCCGAAGCCGCGGTTGGTGAGCAGCACTATCTCGCCCTCGGGGGTTATCTGCTTTATGAGCATGCACCTGTCGCCCTCGGCGAGCTGTATGCCCTTGACGCCCGCAGCCACTCTGCCCTGGCAGGGTATGTCGGACATATCCGCGTTCAGGCACATGCCCTTTTCGGTGACGAACATCAGCGTACTGCCCTCGGCGTACGGCTCGATTCCGATGATCTCGTCGCCGTCGTTCACCTTACACACCTGGAAAGCGGACTTGACTACGCCGAGCTCCTTCCATTCCGTCTTTTTCACCATGCCCATGCGCGTATAGAAGAGCAGACAGCCCGAAGGGAGCGCGTCTTCTATCGGCAGCATGTAGAGCACTTTTTCGCCCTCCGCCGCGTCCTTGAAAATCTTGTGCAGCGGCGCGCCGTTATCTCTCCATTTGCCGTCGGGCACGGAGTCGACGTCCACTTTATAGCAGTTGCCGCGGTCGGTGAAGCAGTACAGACGGTGTTCGGTATCCGTTTTGACGATCGACGAACATATCTCCTTCTTCGTGGAGTTGTCCGTGAAATCCTTCGTAGCCATATTGAAGTTCTTCACGGGCATCTTTTTCAGGTGACCGAGAGCGTTCACCGCCACGACGGTCTCTTCCGCGGGCTTTGCTACGGACTCGTCGGGCACCGTGTAATCCTTCATGTCGAAGAGCACGGCGGTCTTTCTCGCCTCTTTGAACGCCTTCTTGATCTGCTGCATCTCCGTCTTTATCGTCTCCATCTGCAGCTTTTTGCTGCCGAGGATGGCGGTCAGTTTAGCGACGAGCTCGCGCACCTCTTTGAGCTCCTGCTCGAGCTTGTACACTTCGAGATGAGTGAGCCGCGCGAGACGGAGATCGAGTATAGCCTGCGCCTGCACTTCGCTGAGGTCGAAACGCTTTCTGAGCCGCTCGCGCGCGTCCGACGTCGAAGAGCTGTTCTTGATGACCTGCACAACTTCGTCTATATTGCGCACGGCGATGACGAGACCTTCGAGTATGTGCTCGCGCTTCTTCGCCGCTTCGAGATCGAACTTTGTGCGGCGCACTATGATGTCGCGCTGGTAGTCGACGTAATACGCGATTATGTCGAGCAAGCCCATCTGCTGCGGCTTGCCGTTCGCTATCGCCACCATGTTGATGCCGAAGCTCGTGGAAAGATTGGTGCCCTTGTAAAGCTGAGCGAGGATAGCGTCCACGTCGCCGTCCTTCTTCACCTTGATGACCGCGCGCATGCCGTTGCGGTCGGACTCGTCCGTGATGTCCTGGATGAACATCAGCGGTCCCTTCTTCTCCTCTTTGAGCTTGAGTATGCTCTCGAGCAGCGCCGCCTTATTGACCTGGTAAGGCAGCTCGTCGATGACGATGAGTTTTTTATCGTTGTCGTCCGCCTCTATGTGCAGTTTGGCGCGCAGCGTTATCTTGCCCTTGCCCGTCTCGTACGCTTTGACGAGCTCCTCGCCGCCGATGACGTAACCGCCCGTGGGAAAATCCGGCCCCTTGATCACCTTCATCATGTCTTTGAGCGCTATCGTCGGCTTGTCTATATACGCGCACACGCCGTCTATCGTTTCGGCAAGGTTGTGCGGCGGTATATTCGTGGCTAAGCCTACCGCGATGCCGCTCGCGCCGTTGACGAGGAGATTGGGGAACCTGCCGGGCAGCATGTCCGGCTCTTTGAGAGTGTCGTCGAAATTGCAGCTCCAGCGGACGGTGTCCTTATCGAGGTCGCGCAGCAGCTCGAGAGAGAGCGCCGTCAGCCTCGCCTCGGTATATCGCATCGCCGCCGCGCCGTCACCGTCCACGCTGCCGAAATTGCCCTGCCCGTCCACGAGCGGAGCGTTCATGTTGAACGGCTGCGCGAGGCGCACGAGGGCGCCGTATACCGAGCTGTCGCCGTGAGGGTGGTATTTACCCAGGCAGTCGCCCACAATACGCGCGCACTTGCGGTAAGGCGTATCGTGCCGTATGCCCAGCTCGTGCATCGTGTAAAGGATACGACGCTGCACGGGTTTCAACCCGTCCTCCACGCGCGGGAGGGCGCGGTCGAGTATGACGTATTCGGAGTACGGCAGCATGGACTCGTGCATCACGTCTTCCATGCTCTTGGTTATGATATGTTCCTGCGCTATGTTTTCTTCTTCTGCCATGTTCTGTCCCCTTTCAGCTCTGCGCCTGCGCTCTCGCCGCTTCCTTCACGAACTCGTCCACCTTATTGAAGTTGGCGTGTTCGATGATGTACGAACGGCGGAGATCCACCGAATCGCCCATCCACGTCGTCACGAGCACTTCGGCTTCGGCGGCGTCTTCCAGCGTCACCTGCATGAGCGTGCGGCGCTTGGGATCCATCGTCGTTTCCCACAGCTGCTCGGCGTTCATCTCGCCGAGACCCTTGTAACGCTGTATCGTGCATCCTCTGCCCATGCGCGCCTTACATGCGTCGAGCAGTTCGTCGTTGTATACGTATTCCACCACGTCCTTCTTCGCCACCTTGTACAGCGGAGGCATGCCGATGTAAAGATGCCCGTCCGTTATGAGCTGCTTCATGTAACGGAAGAAGAAAGTCAGGAGTATCGCGCGGATATGCCCGCCGTCCTGGTCGGCATCCGAAAGGATGACCACCTTGTGGTAATTGAGGTTGTCAAGATTGAAGTCGTCGCCTATGCCCGCGCCGAGAGCGGAGATTATCGTTCGTATCTCCTCGTTCTGGAGCACCTGGTCGATGCGCTTTTTCTCCGCGTTGAGCGGTTTGCCGCGCAGAGGGAGTATCGCCTGGAAGCTACGGTCTCGCGCCTGTTTGCATGTGCCGCCCGCGCTGTCGCCCTCGACGATGTACAGCTCGTTGCGCTCCGGCTTTTTGCCCGTGCAGGACGCGAGCTTGCCTACGAGGTTGAAGTTATCTGCCTGGTTTTTAAGGCGCGCCTGCTCCTTGCCCTTCCTCACCGCTTCGCGCTCGCGTGCGGCGCTCATGCCTTTCTTGAGTATGATATCCAGAACGTCGGGATGGGCTTCGAGGTATTCGGTGAGCTTCTGGTAAACGAGCGCGTCCATCGCCTGGCGCACGAAAGGATTGCCCAGCTTGGTCTTTGTCTGCCCCTCGAACTGCACGTTCTGCATTTTTATCGCGAGAACGGCGGTGAGCCCCACGCGGTAATCGTCGCCGATAAGGTTCTCGTCCTTGTCTTTGAGTACGCCCGTCTTCCTCGCAAGGTCGTTGAGAGCGCGCGTGAGAGCGGTCTTGAAACCCGTCTCGTGCATGCCGCCTTCGGGCGTGGGGATGTTGTTGACGTACGAGAAGATGTTCTCCGAATACGTATCCGTGTATTGGAGAGCGAGTTTCATGTATACGTTGTCCTTCTCCCCGTCGAGATATATCGGATCGGGATGAAGGGGGTTCTTGGTCTCGTTGAGATATGCGACGAAATCGGAGATGCCGCCCGTGTAGCAATACTCGCGGCGGAGCGGGATATTGTTCGTCACCACCCGCTCGTCGGTGAGCACGATATGCACGCCGTCGTTAAGGAAAGCGAGCTCCTTCATCTTTTTGGATATCACTTCGAGGTTGAACACCGTTGTGTCGAAGATGTTTTTGTCCGGAAGGAAGCGCACGTAAGTACCGTGCTTATCCGTCTTTTCCCCTGTTTCGAACAGAGGGATCTTCACGCAGCCGCCGTGCCACGAGTCGCCTTCCTTGCGGCTTTCGAACTCGGCGCGGTACACCTTGCCGTCTTTATAAACTTCGACGTTCAGCCAGCTCGAAAGCGCGTTGGTGACCGAAGCGCCCACACCGTGCAGACCGCCCGACGTCTTGTAGTTCTCGTTATTGAACTTGCCGCCCGCGTGCAGTTTTGTGAACACCACTTCCACGCCGCTCACGCCGAGGGTGGGATGAACGTCTACGGGTATGCCGCGGCCGTTGTCCAGCACGCTCGCGCTGCCGTCCGAATGTATGGTCACTTCTATCCTGTCGCCGTACCCGTTGGCGATCTCGTCCATCGAGTTGTCGACTATCTCCCACAAAATGTGGTGCAGTCCCTTGGCGCCCGTCGACCCGATGTACATGCCCGGGCGCAGCCTCACCGCGTCCAGCCCTTCGAGCACCTGTATATCCTGAGCTTTGTAATCCTTGGACAATTATTTCATCTCCCTTTTCATTTGCGAGGAACGCGAAAAGCGCCGCCCGTTTGGTATATTATAGCACGTCTTACAAAAAATTTCAATAGTTTTTATGCGGTTATTTTTCACGTTTTTTGCGCTCTCGCGGTCTGTAACGAAAAATCGTGAATAAATATGCATAGTATTGTATAAATATACAAACGAGAGACCGCACGCGGTATAATTTGCACACCGTGGGAATAATTATCGGTATGAGAAAAAGGATAGCACTTACGGGCGGAGGGACGGCAGGGCACGCGGTGCCGCTGCTTGCCCTTCTGCCTTACCTCGGCCGCAGATACGAGGTGCATTATATAGGGAGAAAAGACGGCATAGAACGGGAACTCGCGGAGCGGACGGAGGTCATTTACCACGGGCTGGACTGTCCTCGTTTCGAGCGAGGCAGACTGCTCGCGAACCTCGCCGTGCCGTTCGCTCTCGCGCGGGCGGTGAAGAACGCGAAACGACTGCTTGCGGAGATATCCCCCGCCGTCGTCCTCTCCAAAGGCGGATATGTGTCGCTGCCCGCGGCTCTCGCTTGTGAGGACATACCGCTCGTGCTGCACGAGAGCGATACTTCTCTCGGGCTGGCAAACAGGCTGGCGGCAAAGCGAGCGGCGGCGATATTCTCGTCCTTTCCGCTGCCCGACTATCACGGCAGGAAGATCGTTCGGACGGGCAGCCCTCTGCGCAAAGAGATATACTCCGGCAGCCGGGAGTGCGCGCTCGCGGCGTGCGGATTTTCGGGCAG
>DXHS01000007.1 GCA_019113275.1 Candidatus Protoclostridium stercorigallinarum | reverse complement strand
ATGCGAGTCCGAAACAGCCCTCTCTAATTGTTAGAGAGGGTGGCGAGCACAAAGCGCGTTAGTGCGGCTGCGAGCCGGGTGGGTCAAAAGTTTGTATCAGACGGGCAGGCTTTACATGTTTTGCCGCTTCCTTGACTCATCCGGTACGCCGTTCGCGCCTTCGGCGCTCTGCGGCGCATCACCTTCCCTGACCAATCAGAGAAGGCTTTAATAATGTCCGCGCTCCCGCGCGGGATAAATAATTTACGAGCGGGAGCGAGTCCATAATGCCTCCACTGCTCAGCCGAACCGCGTAAGCGGCGAACGCCACCGAAGGTATCAGAGCGGGCTTTTATAAGGTGTCCGCGCTTTCGCGCGGAATAAATAATTTACGAGCGCATGCGAGTCCCCGAGCCTCCACTAATGGTTAGGGGAGGTGCCGCAGCGCAGAGTATTCCTCAGAATACGAACGCAAAGCGGTGGGGTTAAGGACGTTTGGGATATGTACGAGGCTATATGGTGCTCGTACATATATGTTGTTTTTCTTAACCCGCCCGTCTCGCAGTCGCTTACGCTTTGTGCGAGCCACCCGCCCTAACCATCAGGGCGGGCTATTATAAGGTGTACGCGCTCCCGCGCGGGATAAATAATTCACGAGCGCATGCGAGTCCGAAACGCTTCCCCCTGCGGCAGGGGGAAGTGCCCCGCATGGGGCGATAGGGGTTGAGGCAGGATGAATGCACGAGCTTTACCGTTATATCCTGCCCTTTCATAAAACAAACTTTAACCCCTTCCGGCTCGCAGCCGCTTGCGCTTTGTGCTCGCCACCTTCCCCTGCATCAGGGGACGGCGATAATAATGTCCGCGCATTCGCGCGGGATATATCAAATGGATGGACGGGAGCGCGCACACGCGTGGGACTTCTTCCCCGCCCCTGCGTCATACGTTCCGAATAACAAAATTCACGGCAAACACCGAGCCCCTGCGCGCACACGCGCGGGACTTCTTCCCCGCCCCTGCGTCATACGTTCCGAATAACAAAATTCGCGGCAAACACCGAGCCACTGCGCGCGCACGCTCCGTTTAACAGTATTCGCAGCTTTAGCCGCGAGATTTTCGGAATAAGGGCGCACGCGAAGCGAGCGGTAGCCGTGCGCAAGGTAAAGGTAGGTCGAAAATCGTCGGAAATATGACGAATTTGTTGATTTTTGTGACAGTACGGTGTATAATATGTGACAGAACACACAAAAGGAACAGGATACTTAAAGATGAAAGCGATAAAAGACGTTCCCGGCGGAGGGCTCCCGCCGTTCTGGCAGATACCCGAAAATCCCGCACCCGGGCTCGGATGGCCAAAATACGGCTTGGTGCATTGGTGCTGGCTGCTTTCGGGCGCGGCGGTCGTGGCTGCGCTGCTGCTGTTATACAGCCGCCTGAACGCAAAAGGCAGGCGGATCATGATGTGGGCGGTCGTGATATTGCAGCTCATAAACGAGGTCGACACTCAAACAATGCTCATCGCGACGGGGCAATGGGATCCGAGCGATCTGCCGCTGCACCTTTGCAGCCTTACCGAATTCATATTCCTCGCGCACGTCATCCGTCCGTCGCGGGCGATGAGCGCCGTAGTGTACGGCGTAGGCTTCCCCGCCGCGGCGTTCGGGCTCGCATTCCCCACATGGAGCGTGCTGCCCGTGTGGAATTTCTCGTCGCTGCACAGCTTCGTCTTCCACTTCATGATGATATTGTACACGGCGATGGTGCTCGTAAACGGCTACCGTCCGCGACTCAAAGATCTTAAACGGGCGGCGATACCCCTCGCCGTGAGCGTGGTCGCGATATTCGTGTTCAATAAGATCGTGCACACGGACTTTCTGTTCATCAACGGCGGCAAGGGCGTGGGCTTCCTCGAAGCGCTCGTCGGCGTGATGGGAGTTTATGGCTATCTCGTCATCTTCCCCGTTCTCCTCACCGTGATATGGACGGCGATGTTCCTGCCTTTCGAGATCAAAGCGCGGAAGAAGGAACGTGCGGAAAATGAATGCGCAGAAGCGAAAAACGAATGAGACAAGTATCCGCCCCGAACAAAGGGCGGATATCTTTTAGGCAGAAACGTACGGCATTAAACGCAGGATACGAAACGAAAAAGGAAGCGGTTTTCCGCTTCCCTTTTCTTTGTGTCCGTTCGGTCATCAAAGCGCTCTGATGCTTTCCACGGGGACTTTGCGGGCCGCAAAGTACACGGGAAGTATCGTACCGATAAATGCGACTGCGAGCGCTATGCCCATGACTATCAGCCCGTTGATAAAGCCGAAGTTGAGCAACTGTATCGCTATCGCGGAGGACACGGTCACCGTATTTATGACAAAGCATACCACCGCCGCCGCGACTATCGCGAGCACTCCGCAGATGAGCGCTATCATAAGGCTCTCGCTGATGAATATCTTGAACACGTCCGAACCTCTTGCGCCCACCGCACGAAGGATACCTATCTCCTTGCGCTTATCCGCTATGGATACGGATATGTAGTTGAACAGCAGGAGCGCGCTTATCGCCGCGAGCACCGCGCCGATTATCGTGAACACGAAGGACATATCGTCGAACATCATGGCACTGCTGCTTGCGTTGTTGTAGACTTCGTTGCCCTCCATGACGAAATATGTTCCGTCGGAACCGTTGCCCGAAGAAAGCATATACATCAAAGCTTCGTAAGTATTGTTCTCGAGGTTTGTCACGATAGCGTTGTAACGCGCGTTTGCGGGACGAACGTAATCGGAGATGTACTCGCTCAAGCCGTAATTATAATTTGCTCCCATTTCTCCGAGCATATCGAGAGTTTCCGTAGTCATTATATAGGAGCCGCTGCCGTAGTGCATAGAAGATTTGTCCTCATAAACGCCTACTACTTTGAGAGTGGAAGAACTTTCGTTTGCATCGGAACCGAGATATATCTTATCGATGGGCAACAGTTGCCTGTTATTATACTCTTCCACATACGAAATGTTGATATCTGAAAGAACATAATCATTCCAATCTTCAAATACCTTGCCGATAACAAACTTTATATCTTCTTCGGACGGATCTTCATAACCGTAATTAAGAACTTTATCAAATTTATTCAATACGTCTTCAGTAAGCGTCTCTCGGTATGATTTAGTAATCCAACCGCCTTCTTGATCCACCTCTACCGCAGAATTCAAAAGGCTATCGACCATGCTCGAAAGACTATCCATGGGGATAAGAACTTCACCCTTTTTGAGACCGTCCATCGCGGTAGGCGTGATATCTTCGCCTTTCGTCGAATACGCGCGTATATCCGAACCGTTCATCATTTCCGGCAGAGCTGCTTGCATATTGTTGGAATACCCGCCGTCAAGATACCGATAAATATACGAATAACTCATTTCGACGTATACGCTGTTATTGCTGTAGCCCGTTTCGTAATCAAGCAGCGCACTATGGGAGTCTATGAATTCGGGAGCAACGTACATCATGCAATGGAACGTGGTTCTCATCTCGGACTGCATGTCGTAAGAATCCTGATTCATACCGCCGCCTATGCTGCCCGAATTCTCTTTAAGCGAATCGAACTTCTGCGGTACTTCGCCCGTATCATACACGCCGGTTATGGTAAGCGTGTCACTTATTCCGCCGCCATAATTATCCCGTACCAAAAGAGTTTTGCCGAGGATGTTCTCGTCGATACCCTGCATGCCTTCCTGCGGTTTGAATTCGGGATACACATGAGGTTCGCCATCTATGTATTCTTCCCATCTGTCTATTCCGCCGCGTGCAACGATCACGTTGTAAGTGTATTCGGATATAGCCACTTCGTCGGCTGCCTGCGGAGCCTCGCCGCAAAGGATATAACCGTCGCCGAAGTTACGTTTCATAAATTCTTCGCTTACGTCCGTATAACCCGAGGGCATGGTAGAGTAATACTGATCGCTGCCGGAATAACTTACATTATCGAATTCGATCGAACTGTAAATACTCGGGATAAGACATCCCGCATAATCGAGACCGTAACCGTCGTTATTATACTTTTCGATCTCGTCTGCGGTAAATACGGCAGTCATTTCCCGCTCGTCTTCGGACACATTTTCGTTCTTTTCTCCGCCGTAATAATCAACGTATGTATATTTATTTACGGCGTCGTAATTCTTCCGAAGCATGAACGTATGATAGTCCTGTCCCTCGAGCGCGGTCGCGACGGAGTAGTTCATATCGTACATCATCATCGTAGAGAGCACGCCGAACATGCCGAACGCGAGAAGGGATATGAATATCGTAAGGATAAGGCGGACGGGCTTGGTCTTGAGACCGCTCGCGCCCATGCGGAGAGCGTGACCGAACGGCAGACGGGACTTTATGAATCTGGTGCTCTTGCCGTCGTACTGCCTCGCCTCGATATCAGACGGGCGGGTATCCGCGAAGTATTCGCTCCTGCCGTCCGCGGTGATGTTGTTGGAACGCTTGAAGTTCTCTACCTTCTTTTCGTCGGAAGAGATTATCGTTTCCGAGCCTGCGGGCGCCTGCTCTATAAGGGTGCGGATGTTTTCCAGCTCCGCGTCGCTGAGGCGCGTACCGCCGCGCACACGCAGAGTGTCGTTCGCTATCACGCTGACGTTAGCCGAGAGGTCGCGGGCGACGGCGTAATTCTTCGTCACATCCGAAATGATCTTACCGTCTTTCATCTCCACGATACGATCGCCGTACTGTTCGGCGAAATCGAGGTCGTGCGAGACGATGATGACGAGCTTTTCCTCGGACAGCTTTTTGAGCGTGTCCATGACGTCCTTACCCGTTTTGGAGTCGAGAGCTCCCGTGGGTTCGTCCGCCATGATGATCTCGGGGTCTTTGATGAGCGCACGCGCTATCGCCACCCTCTGTTTCTGACCGCCGGAAAGCGTGTTGGGCTTGCGGTGACCGTAACCGATAAGGTCGACTTTTTCGAGCAGGGCGTTCACTGCCGCCTTGTCGTTCTTCTTTCCCTGGAGCTGGAGCGCAAGCGCGATGTTCTGCTCTACATTGAACTCGTTCAGGATGTTGTATTCCTGGAAGATAAAGCCGATGAACGTGTTGCGATAGCTGTCGAAGTCGGACGCGGAAAAGTCCTTGCTGCTCTTGCCTTTGACGATGATCTCGCCGCTGTCCGGGCGGTCGAGCCCGCCGGTAACGTTGAGCAGCGTGGATTTACCCGATCCGCTCTTACCGAGGATGAACACCATACCGCGCTCGGGGAAATCGATACTGACACCGTCCAGCGCTTTAGTGACCACCCCGCCCTTAGTCTTGTAAGACTTGGTAAGGTCTCTTACGGATAACATATAACCACTCCTATAAAAATAGTTGGAGGCGGGATATATTTCGATAAAATAAAAAATATACCCCCCCCCCACCGAAAAGAGTATATCACAGCGTATCAAAAAATGCAACGATATTGCGAAAAATTTTTAAGGAAATTTTAATTTGAAGTGCGGCAGGGGCTTGAAACAGTGATATTGACGTGTTTTTGTGATGTGTGAAGTTTTATGTTGCCCGTGCATGCTTGTTGCTTTCTTAACCCGCCCGGCTCGCAGTCGCTGTCGCTTTGTGCGAGCTGCCCGCCCTGACCCTCAGCCGAACCGCCCATGGCGGCGAACGCAACCGAAGGTATCAGGGCGGGCTTTCAAGATGACCGCGCGGGAGCGCGGACATTATTATCGCCGTCCCCTGATGCAGGGGACGGCGGCGAGCACGAAGCGTAAGCGACTGCGAGCCGGAAGGGGTTGAAATTTGTTTTATGAAAGTGCGGGATATAACGGTAAAGCTCGTGCATTCATCCTGCCTCAACCCCTATCGCCCCATACGGGGCACTTCCCCCTGCCGCAGGTGGCAGCTTTTCGGACTCGCATTCGCTCGTAAATTATTGAATACCCCGCGCGGGATACATCAAATGAGAGGGCGCGGGACTTCTTCCCTGTTCCTGTGTGCTGCATATGCAACGGCAGCAACAAACGGCTTTGCAACTCGCAAAGCCGTTTATTACGCCCGCCGAGCGATAGCGGTGCGCAAGGAATCATTCTATCGTTGCTTTTATGCGCCTTATGCCTGCGCTGGAGGACTGCTCTTTAAGGATGCGGAAGTGGCCGAGGTCGCCGGTATTTTCGGCGTGCGGTCCGCCGCACACTTCGGTGGAGTAGTCGCCCATGATGTAGACTTTGACGCGCTCGCCGTACTTGTTCTCGAAATGCGCTTCCGCGCCGATGGCTTTGGCTTCATCGAGAGTCATCTCTTTGCAAACGACGGGAACGTGCGCGGCTATCGCGGCGTTGACTTCGTCCTCCACCGCTTTGATCTCCTCGGGAGTGAGCGGACGGGGGAAGTTGAAGTCGAAGCGCAAACGCTCTTCGGTGATGTTGCTGCCTTTCTGCGAAACGTTGCTGTCTTTGAGCACTTTTTTGAGCGCGGCATGGAGAAGGTGCGTGGCGGTGTGAAGTTTGACTGTGCGCTCGCGGTTATCCGCAAGACCCGCTTTGAACTTGTGCTCCGCGCCCGCCTGGCTCTTCGCCTGGTGCTCTTTGAACGCCTTTTCAAACCCTTCGACATCCACTTTGAGCCCCGCTTCTTTGGCGAGCTCCACGGTCATTTCTATCGGGAAACCGAAGGTATCGTACAGTTTGAACGCGGTATTGCCCGCGATGGTGTCCCCCACCATATGCTCGCGGATCGCCTCGAAACGCTTCATGCCGCTCGTGATCGTCTTTTCGAAGCGCTGTTCCTCCGAATTTATCTCGCCTATCACGCGCTCGGCGTTGCGGCGAAGCTCGGGATAAACGTCCTCGTACTCGGCGATGATCACTTCGGCTACCTTGCCGAGTATGCCCGTGCCCGCGCCCAGCTGCTTGACGAAGCGGATCGCGCGGCGGAGCAGACGGCGCAGGATATAACCCTGGTCGACGTTGGAGCATACCACGCCCTTTTCGTCGCCTATTATCATGACCGCGGTACGGATATGGTCGGCTATCACGCGGATGGCGCGGGTAGTCGCTTCGTCGGAGCCGTATTTCGCGCCCGTGAGTTCCTCTATCTTGCCTATGATGGGTTTGAACAGGTCTATGTCGTATACGCTGGAAACGCCCCAGAGCGTCTTGACCGTGCGCTCGAGCCCCATGCCCGTATCGACGTTCTTCTGCTTAAGAGGCTCGTATTTGCCGTCCGCCGTCTTGTTATACTGCATGAACACGTCGTTCCATATCTCGAGGTATTTGCCGCAGTCGCAGGCGGGAGAGCATTCGGGCGAGCACGCGGGCTTGCCCGTATCTATGAACATTTCGGTATCCGGTCCGCAAGGCCCCGTGGTGCCTGCCGGTCCCCACCAGTTGTTGGACTTGGGCAGGAAGAATATGCGCTCTTCGGGGATACCCGCAGCCTTCCAATAACCCGCGGACTCTTCGTCGCGGGGGCAGTCCTCGTCGCCCGCGAACACCGTCACGGATATTTTGGACGGGTCGATGCCGAGGTACTTGTCGCTCGTCAGGAACTCGTAGCTCCAGGCGATCATCTCCTTTTTGAAGTAGTCGCCGAGAGACCAGTTGCCCAGCATTTCGAAGAACGTCAGGTGCGAATCGTCGCCCACTTCGTCGATGTCGCCCGTGCGCACACACTTCTGCACGTCGGCAAGGCGGGTGCCCTGCGGGTGCTTCTGCCCGAGAAGGTAGGGCACGAGCGGGTGCATGCCCGCCGTCGTGAACAGTACCGTGGGGTCGTTCTCGGGGATGAGAGACGCGGAGCTTATGAGCGCATGCCCGCGCTCCCGATAAAATTCCAGCCACATGCTGCGCAGCTCGGAAGATGTAAGTTTTCTCATTGTTATATTCTCCGTCAGTAGAAAATGTATCAAGCGTATTTGCCGCGGCAAAGGACGATGTCCGCAATGTCGCGCGGCGTTTTCGCGTAAAACGCAGGCCTTCTCCCGTCCGTTTCTCCCGGGACGCAAAAGCCGTACTCCGCATATATGCAGTCTATCCCGACAGCCTCGGCTGCCTCGATATCGAATATGCGGTCGCCCACCATCACGGCAGGCTCGTCCGCGATCGCAAGGCGCAGCTGGCGCACTTTGTCCGAATCCTTTTTGGGCTTTTCGCAACCTTCTGCGCGCACAAAGTATTTTCCGAGACCGCTCGTCGCCAGGATACGGCGCACGCTCTCCGCGGGTTTGCCGCTCGCCACGGAGCATTTCACGCCCGCGGCGATAAGCTCTTTGAGCGCGTCTTCCACGCCGTCGTAAACGACGTACTCGTTTATGCCGCGCCCGAAGTACAGCTTACGGTATATCTCGTAGCCGCGTTCGCTCTCCTCTTCGGTCGCGCCCGCATAGGCTTTGAGCGACCACATGAGCGCGGGACCGATGAACAATTTATACTCGTCGTCCGACAGGTCTCTCAGACCCAGCGCCTTTACCGTTTCCCTCGCGCAGCTTATGATGCCCGCGCTGTTGTCGATGAGCACGCCGTCCATATCGAATATGACGTTACGGTATCTCATTTATTCGGTTTCCAGCTCTCTTTGAGCGCTACCACGCGGTTGTATACCACGCCGTCCGAAGCGGTGTCGCGCACGAAATATCCCGTGCGGACAAACTGGAAGGACGCGCCCTTTTCAGCCTCGCCGAGCATTTTTTCCGCCTTGCCGCGGAACACTTCGAGAGAGTGCGGGTTCATGCGTTCGGCGAAGTCCTCATGTACGCCGTCGTAAGGCAGGAGGAGATAGTCGTAATATCTGAACTCCGCGTCCGTGCAGTCGGCGGCGTTCACCCAATGGATGACGCCCTTCGGCTTTACGCTCTCGGCGTCCGCGCCGTTGGTGCCGTCCACGGCTTCGCAGTATACCACGCGCTCGCCGTTCTCCTCGCCCGTTCCCGTGCACTTTACGATGTACGAATTTTTAAGACGCACATACGCGCCCGGCGTCAGGCGTTTGAACTTGGGCGGCGGGACTTCGGCGAAGTCGTCCTCCTCTATCCAGAGGCGTTTGCCCACCTTTATCTTACGCGTTCCCGACTCGGGGCGGTTGGGGTTGACTTCCGTTTCGCACTCCTCTTCCCATCCGTCGGGACGGTTGGTTATCACGAGCGCGAGCGGCCTTATGACTGCCATCGCGCGGGGAGCGGTCGCGTTCAGCTCGCTGCGTATGCAGGCTTCGAGCTGCTCGGGAGCGCATTCGCTGTCCGCCTTCGCGATACCCGCTTCCTCGACGAAACGCAGTATGGACGAAGGAGTATAACCGCGGCGTCTGAGTCCGCAGAGCGTGGGCATACGGGGATCGTCCCAGCCGTCGACGAGACCTTCGTCGACGAGTTTTTTCAGATACCGCTTGCTCATGATCGTGCGCTCGATATTGAGCCGCGCGAATTCGCGCTGTTTGGGGCTGTGCGGGAACACCTCTTTGAGGTTGTCCGTCACCCATTCGTAGAGCGGACGGTGATTCTCGAATTCCAGGCTGCACAGAGAATGCGTGACTCCTTCTATCGCGTCCTGTATGGGATGCGCGAAGTCGTACAGCGGATACACGCACCACTTGTCGCCCTGGCGGTAGTGGCGGGCGTGCACGATCTTGTATATCACGGGGTCGCGCATATTGATGTTGGGCGACGCCATGTCTATCTTGGCGCGGAGCACGAGCTCGCCGTCGGCATACTTTCCCGCGCGCATCTCTTCGAACAGGCGCAGGTTCTCTTCTACGCTGCGGTCGCGGCATGCGCTCTCCACACCGGGACGGGTGAGCGTGCCGCGCATTTCACGCATTTTCTCCGCAGGGGTGTCGTCTACGTACGCGAGACCTTTCTTTATCATGAGCACCGCGCACTCATACGTCTTTTCGAAATAGTCGGAAGCGTATGTGATATCGCCTTCCCAGCCCAGCCATTTTACGTCGCGTATGATGGAATTGACGTACTCGTCGTCTTCCTTTTCGGGATTGGTGTCGTCGAAACGCAGGTTGCACTTACCGCCGAACGCTTTGGCGGTCATGTAGTAATTGATGTAAACGCTCTTGGCGTGACCTATGTGCAGGTAGCCGTTGGGCTCGGGCGGGATACGCGTGACCACGCTCTTCACTTCGCCGCTCGCCAGATCGGCGCTGATTATGTCCTCTATAAAATTTGCCATCAGAACAGTCCTTTGATCTCTCCGCTTTGCGTGTCTATCGTCATGCCCTCGGCGGCAGGGGTCTTGCCGAGACCGGGCATGAGCAGTATCTTTCCCGTCACCGCGACGACGAATCCCGCGCCCGCGCGGTAATATACTTCGCGCACCGTGATATCGAAATCCGTCGGTCTGCCGAGCTTCGTCTGGTCGTCGGACAGGCTGTACTGCGTTTTGGCTATGCACACGGGCAGCCCCTTGCACTCGCCGCTCTTCTCCAGACGCGCTATCGTGCGCTCCGCCTCTTCGGTGAACTTCACGCCGCGCGCGCCGTATACCTTAGTCGCCACGTCGGCTATCTTGTCCTTTATGCTTTCGGAAAGGTCGTAAGAGAATTTAAGCTTCGCTTTGCTCTCGTCCGCGCGCCCGCACACGGCTTCGGCGAGCGCTTCCGCTCCCTCGCCGCCTTTTGCCCACACATCGGCGAGCACGCAGTCGGCGCCGCGCTCCGCGCACATGCGTTCGAGCAGTTTTATCTCCGCTTCGGTGTCCGTGACGAACCTGTTTATCGCCACCACGCAGGGCATGCCGAACACGCCCGTGACGTTCTCTATATGCTTCATGAGGTTGGACGCGCCCTTTTCCAGAGCCGCAAGGTCTTCCCTTCCCGTCTCCGCCTTGGGCACGCCACCGTTGTATTTGAGTCCGCGCACGGTGGCGACGAGCACGACGCAGGAAGGCGCGATACCCGCCGTGCGGCACTTGATGTCGAAGAATTTTTCCGCGCCGAGATCCGCTCCGAACCCCGCCTCGGTGACGACGTAATCGGCATAGCTCATCGCCGTTTTGGTCGCGATCACGCTGTTGCAGCCGTGCGCGATGTTGGCGAACGGTCCGCCGTGAACGAATGCGGGAGTGCCTTCGAGCGTCTGTACGAGGTTGGGCTTTATCGCCTCTTTGAGGAGTATCGCCATAGCCTCATCCGCTTTGAGCATGCGCGCGGTGACGTCTTTGCCGTTTCTATCCGTGCCTATCACTATGTCGCCCAAGCGTTTTTTAAGGTCGGCAAAGTCCTTTGCCAGGCAGAACACCGCCATGACTTCGCTTGCGGCGGTGATATCGAAATGATCGTCCCGCTCGTTGTAGCCTATGCCGCAGCGAACGCTGCGCAGGCTCCTGTCGTTGAGGTCCAGACAGCGGTGCCAGGTGACGTTCTCTATACCGAGAGCGTTGCCCTGGAAGATATGATTGTCTATCATCGCGGAGAGCAGGTTGTTCGCGGACGTTATCGCGTGGAAGTCGCCGTTGAAATGGAGGTTGATATCTTCCATGGGCGCAATCTGCGCGCGTCCGCCGCCCGTCGCTCCCCCTTTTATGCCGAACACCGGACCGAGAGACGGCTCGCGAAGAGCGAGACAGACGTTTTTGCCTATGCGCGCCATGCCGTCGGCAAGCCCGATGGAGACCGTGGTCTTGCCCTCGCCCGCCGGCGTGGGATTGATAGCCGTGACAAGTATGACTTTTCCCTTTTTGCCGCCGAAGGACGATACCTTTGCCTTGTACCTGCCGTAGCATTCGGGATCGGCTATGCCGAGCTTTGCCGCCACTTCCGTTATCGGCAGCAGTTTCGCTTCGCGTGCTATCTCGATGTCCGTTTTCATATATTGCTCCTCTGTCGTGATCGGATATATCCGATATATTATAACTCTTCCGCAGTGCGGAAGCAAACGATTTGAACGCTTCAGACGTTCTTTTCCCCGTCTTCCGCTCCCGCCGACATGAGATCAACCATATCGCTCTCCGCTTTGAGGATAAAGTCTCCCAGCATTGACCAGCGCTTGCGGATGAAATTGTTCCTTACCGTGCGCGAGACCGTCTCTTCCGTGCCCACGATAACCGCGAGACGTTTGGCGCGCGTCACCGCCGTATACAGCAGGTTGCGGGTCATTATCATATAATTGCCGCCGACGAGGGGAATGACAACTCCTTCGTACTCGCTGCCCTGGCTCTTGTGCACGGTTATGGCGTAAGCGAGCATGAGCTGGAATTTGTCCTCGCCCGAGTACGTCACCGTTCTGCCGTCCTCGAACTCCACGATGATCTCGCCGCTGTCGGGCAGCGCTTCGAGCACCGTACCCATGTCGCCGTTGAACACTCCCGTGCCCTTTTCGGTGCCGCGCGACCATTCGATGTCGTAATTATTCACGACGTGCATCACTTTGTCGCCCGCGGCGAAACGCGTATCGCCCACCGCGACTTCCCTGCCGCGCTCGGGCAGGAGCGCGTCGCGCAGCACGGTATTGAGATTCACGCAGCCCGCCTCGCCGTTCTTTACGGGACAGAGCACCTGCAGTTTCGTCGGTTCGCAGCCGAGGTACCCGGGCAGGCGGCGGGTCACGAGATCGCGCACCGTCTGCGCCGCCGAATGCGCGTCCGCCGCGCGTATGAAGAAGAAGTCCCCGCCCGCGTTTTTAAGGTCGGGCAGTTCGCCCGCGTTTATCCTGTGTGCGGCGACGGTGATACCGCTGCCCTCGCCCTGACGGTATATGTGCGTAAGGAACGTTACGGGGAACCTTCCGCTGCCTATGATATCCGCGAGCGCGTTGCCCGCGCCCACGCTGGGCAGCTGATCGGCGTCTCCCACGATGACGAGGGTGGATTCGTCGCGCAGTTTGGAAAGCAGCGAAGAGAGCAGCTGCACGTCTACCATGGAGAACTCGTCCACTATGACCGCGTCTTCGAGTATGCCGTCGGCGCACTCGTCGCTGAGCAGTGCACGGTGGATGGTGGACGCCTCCTGCCCCGTGCTCTCGCCGAGGCGTTTTGCCGCTCTTCCCGTGGGCGCCATGAGGCGCACCGTCTTGCCGTGCGCGGTGAGCAGCCGCAGTATGCAACGCACTATCGTCGTTTTGCCCGTGCCCGGACCGCCCGTTATCACGGACACTCCTCCGCCGAGCGCGGAAGCTATCGCCTTCTTCTGTTCTGCATGGAAAGTCACGCCCTCGACGCGCTCGAATTCCGCTATCTCGTCTGCACAGTCGGGCATGGATCTGTTCGCGCGGTCGGACATGCGGCAGAGCTTATCCGCCGCGCTCTTTTCCGCGCGGTAGAGGTAGCGCAGCATCACCGCCTGCCCGCCTTCAAACGCGACCTCGCGCAAAGCGGACGGACGGGTGGAAAGAAGGAGCGCGTCTATCGCGTCGTCCAGCCGCGCGCAGTTCTCCTCTCCGAGCAGCTGCTCGGCGCTTTCGACAAGCTGCTCGCGCGGCATGAAGGTATTGCCGCTCTTCTCCGCGCTTTCGGTAAGGACGTGAGCCACGCCCGCGCGCAGGCGGAAATCGCTGTCCGGCGGGACGCCCATCGAGCGGGCTATCCTGTCCGCCGTAAGGAACCCCACGCCGCGCACGTCCTCGGTGAGCCGATAGGGATCGGTGCGCACGAGCGCCTCGGTATCCTTGCCGTAAGTGAGGTATATCTTCATCGCGAGGTTGCTCGTGACGCCGAACTCCATAAGGAAGGAGAGCGCGTCGCTCGCGGCTTTGACCTCGCCGTAAGATTCGGCTATCTCTTTTGCCAGGCGCTTGCTTATGCCGGACACCTCGTGAAGGCGTTCGGGCTCGCGCTCTATTATCTCCGCCGTCCGCGCGCCGAACTTCTCCACGATCGCCGCGGCGCGCTTTTCGCCCACGCCGCGTATCAGTCCGCTGCCGAGAAAGCGGATCATGCCGTAAAGAGTGTCCGGGCGGTCGAGCTTAACGGAATCCGCTTTGAGCTGCCTGCCGAAACGGGCGTGTTCGACGAACGTCCCCTCGGCGGAGACGTAACTGCCCTCGCCGACGGGCGGGAATATACCGACCACGACAACAACGTCGTTGTCCGTTTCTATCGTCGCTATCGTATAGCCGTTTTCCTCGTTGCGGAAACGTATGTCCGCCACGGTGCCTTTTACGATCGTGCTGCCCAAATGCCTCTCCGCCAAATCGGACGGCGGCGCATGCCGCGCCGCCCCGACGTTTTACATGTACTTATCAAGCTCGCGCTTTATCGCTTCCGTTCTGTCCGTATTTTCCCAGGGGAGCCCGCTCTTGCCGAAATGGCCGTAATCGGTAGTAGCCGAATATATCGGGCGGCGCAGATCGAGCTGCTTTATTATAGCGCCGGGACGGAAGTCGAACAGCTTTTTCACGATATCCAGAAGCTTGTCGTCTCCCGCCCTGCCCGTGCCGAAGGAATCCACGGCGAGCGATACAGGGTTTGCTTTGCCTATCGCGTAAGCGACCTGAAGTTCCAGCCTGTCCGCCGCTCCCGCCGCGACCATGTTTTTGCAGACGTAACGCGCGTAGTAGCTAGCCGAGCGATCCACTTTTGTGGGATCCTTGCCCGAGAACGCGCCGCCGCCGTGCGGGATGACGCCGCCGTAAGTGTCCACGACGATCTTCCTTCCCGTCACGCCGCTGTCCCCTTCCGGTCCGCCGATGACGAACCTGCCCGAGGGATTGACGAGGTATTTCGTATCCCCGTCCGCATACGCCGAGACAACGGGATCTATGACGTACTTTTTCAGGTCTTCGACGAGGCGGGAACGCGTCACGCTCTCGTCGTGCTGCGCGCTCAGCACCACTGTATCCGCTCTTACGGGGCGGGCGCCGTCGTAAGCGACGGTGACCTGCGCCTTGCCGTCGGGACGAAGATAGGGCAGCAGCCCGCTTTTACGCACTTCGGCGAGTTTAGCCGTGAGCTTGTGCGAGAGCACAGCCGAAAGCGGCATGAGCTCTTCCGTCTCAGTGCAGGCGTAACCGAACATCATGCCCTGGTCGCCCGCTCCCAGCTCTTCCATGCCGTCCGCTCCGCCTTCGCGGCTCTCGAGCGAGCGGGTCACGGACTCGCCTATATCCGGGGACTGCCTGTCCATGCGCACTTCCAGCTTGCAAGCGCGGGCGTCCAGCCCTTTTTCGCGGCTGTCGTAGCCTATCGAGAGCGCCGTTTTGCGGGCTATCGCTTCTATGTCTATGTCCGCCGCGCTCGTCATCTCGCCGAACACCATGATGAAATCGGTGGTCGTGCACACTTCCGCAGCCACGCGGCTGAACGGATCGGCGGCAAGAGCCGCGTCGAGTATGCTGTCGGCGATGAGGTCGCACACTTTATCGGGGTGACCTTCCGTAACGCTCTCGGATGTGAAAAGTCGGTAATTTTTCATGTTCTTATCTTTCGTCAGATCTCGTATGCGGCAAGCAACTCTTTTACCAGAGCGGCCGTCTTCTCCGCCGCTTCGTCCGCGGCGAACTCCATCTTTATCTTCTTGTCGCGCGTGCTCACTTCCACCACGCCGCGCTCTTCCGTCTTCTGGCTGACCACGACGCGCACGGGCACGCCGAAGAGGTCGGCGTCCGCGAACATGGAGCCGGGGCGCACTTCCCTGTCGTCGTACAGCACTTCCACGCCCATGCGCTCGAGGTCGCTCACGAGCTGCTCGGAACGGGCGCGTACTTTGTCGTCGGTGACGCGCAGGTCGCACACTTCCACCTGCCAGGGCGCGATGCTCATCGGCCACACGGGGCCGTACTCGTCGCGGCTCTCCTGGCATACGGACGCCATCAGCCGCCCCACGCCTATGCCGTAGCAGCCCATTATCGGGTGCTTTTCGGTGTTGTCCTTATCCAGATAAGTCATGCCCATGGACTTGGTGTACTTGTCGCCCAGCTGGAAGATATTGCCCACCTCTATGCCCTTGCTCACCGTAAGATGAGGCTTGCCGCACACCGGGCATATACCGCCCGCGCGCGCTTTCGCGACGTCCACATACACGAACTTCCTGCCGTAGTCGCGGGCGAAATCGAATCCGGTATAATGATACCCTTCCTCGTTCGCGCCCGTGACGAGGTCGTGCAGACCTTCGAGAGAGCGGTCGACCACGACGTCGACTTTATCCGTAAGCCCGACGCCGCCTATAAAGCCGGGAACGATACCGCTGTCTTCGCGTATCGCCGCCGCGGGATGGACTTCGCGTTTGAGATAATTGCGCAGTTTGGTCTCGTTGACTTCGGTATCGCCGCGCACGAACACGACTATGTACTCGTCGGTATCGTTATAGGCGTACACCACCGCTTTTGCGGTGTCCTCCGGCTTTTTGCCGAGGAACGCGCAAACCTCTTCGATGGTCTTGGCATTCGGCGTAGCCACTTTGGTAAGCGGCGCGGGAGAGGTCTCCGCGTTCTTCGTTATGCACTCCGCCACTTCCATGTTGGCGCTGTAACCGCAGTCCGGGCAGATGACGAGGGTATCCTCGCCCACGTCGGTGAGCAACATGAACTCGTGAGAGACGCTGCCGCCCATCATGCCCGAATCGGACTTGACGGCGATGACGTTCTTCGCGCCCACGCGCTTAAATATCCGCACGTACGCTTCGTAAGCGCGTTCATAGTACTTTTCGAGGTCTTCCTGCGAGGTGTGGAAAGAGTACGCGTCCTTCATCGTGAACTCGCGCACGCGTATGAGCCCGCCGCGAGCGCGCGGCTCGTCGCGGAACTTGGTCTGCAGCTGGTATATCATGAAGGGGTACTGCGTGTACGATTTGGCGATATGGTCCGCCATGTGCACCGCAGCCTCTTCGTGTGTCATGCCCAGCACCATCTTGTTGCCGCCGCGGTCCTCGAAACGCACCATCTCGCTGCCTATGCTCGTATAGCGCCCCGAGCTCTGCCACAGCGACGCGGGCATTACTACCGGGAACAACACTTCCTGACCGTCTATACGGTCCATTTCCTCGCGTATGATCCGCTGGATCTTGCGCGAGATGCGCTGCGCGGGCGGCAGAAGAGAATATATGCCGCTGGCGACGGGTTTCATGTACCCGCCCTTGGTCATGAGCACCTGGCTCTCTATCTGACTTTCGTCGGATACGTGTTTGAGTCTTTCTCCGAGAAGAACGCTTACTTTCATTATCTGCTCCGTTGATCGGTTATCGTATATCGTTGTATGTTTTTCAGTCCGAAGGTCTTACTATGCCTATATGCCGTTCGAGGTTGAACACGCTCCACGGATATTCCTCGGGCGGGAACACGCGGAATATCATGCGCTTGTCCGTCGTCGGGTGACGGAAGGAAAGGTCGTAAGACCACAATGCGAGGTGCCCGTAAGGCTGGTCCTTGCCGTAGCGTATGTCGCCGTACACCGGGCAGCCTATCGTAGCCATCTGCACCCGTATCTGGTGGCTCCTGCCCGTGTATAGCTTTATATCGGCGAGGTACAGTCCTTCCTCTTCCCTTTCCTCTATGACGTTATAGTCGAGCACCGCTTTCTTCGCGCCCTCCGTCGTCATGGGGACGACGCGCACGGTATTGACCGAAGGATCTTTCATCAGCCAGTGCGTGAGCCGCGCGCGCTTCTCGCCCGGGCGGGCGGAGAGCACCGCGAGGTACTTTTTACCGAAAACGCCTTCGCGTATCTGCTCGCTCAGACGCGCAGCCGCCTTGCTCGTGCGCGCAAACACCATTACGCCGCCCGTGGGACGGTCGAGACGGTGCACGAGCCCGAGATATACGTTGCCCGGTTTGGAGTACTTCTCCTTCACATGCTCTTTCATGAGAGACAGCATGTCGCCGTCGCCGGATACGTCGCTCTGACTGGGCACGCCCTGCGGTTTGACCGCGACCAGAACGTGATTATCCTCGTAAAGCACTTTGATGTCGTGATGATCCATTATCCTTCCGTTCTCCAAAGCCCCGTGCATCCGCAGGGCAGTTTTATCTCTCTGTCCTTCGTGGGCAGCGTGAGCTCGTAAGCGCTCGTTTTGCCGCCGGGAAGGTATACTTTCATGATGTTATCGAGCACCGTGGGCTGCAGCCCGGTGGTGTACGAGTTGATGAGGAAGAAGAGAGGCTCGTCCGAAAGAAGTTCCGCCGCGTCCGAAACGAGCGCGCATATATTGTCTTCCAGTCGCCACATCTCTCCGCCCGGACCTCTGCCGTAAGAAGGCGGGTCCATGAGGATGGCGTCGTACCTGTTCCCTCTCCTTTTTTCGCGCGCGACGAACTTGGCGCAGTCGTCCACTATGTAGCGTATGCCGTCGGCAGGACAGGACGACAGACGCGCATTCTTTCCGCAGCGCTCCACCATGTTCTTCGCCGCGTCGACGTGCGTTACTTTCGCTCCCGCCGCCGCGAGAGCTACGGACGCGCCGCCCGTATAGCCGAACAGATTAAGGACCGTCGGTCTCCCGCCGCGCGAAGCGACGAGCCCCGTCATCACGTCCCAATTATACGCCTGCTCGGGGAAAAGCCCCGTATGCTTGAATCCCATGGGGCGTATGAGAAAGGTCAGCCTGCCGTAACTCACCGTCCACTCTTCGGGCATGGCGCGGAGCTTCTCCCACCTGCCGCCGCCGCTCGACGAGCGCACATAATGCGCCGAGAGCGAGGGATACGTTTTAAGCTCGAAAGGCGCGTCCCATATAGCCTGAGGATCGGGGCGAAGGAGAACGACGTCTCCCCAGCGTTCCAGCTTTTCGCCGCCGCCCGTGGCTATTATCTCGTAATCCGTCCACTTTTCGGTCTGCATATATCCTCGGGGAAAATTTTATCAGTCGATGAATTTGGATATGTCCGACTTGCGGCACATGACCATGAGGCGCTCGGAAGCGTCGAATACATGGTCGGCGCCGGGGAGCGGCGTGAGCGTGCCGCCTTTCTGCTTGATCGCAAGGATATTGAGGTTGTATTTGGAACGCACGTCCTTGTCGCGTATCGTCTTGCCTTCCCAGCCCTTGGGCGTGGATATCTCGTATATCGCGTACTCGGGCGTGAGCTGCACGTAGTCGAACATATTGTTCGCGCTGTACAGCACCGCCGTGCGCTCCGCCACCTGCTTTTCGGCAAACACCACTTCGTCCGCGCCGTTGCGGAGAAGGAACTTCTCCTGGATCTCCGTGCTCGCGAAAGCGAGAACGTGCTTTGCGCCGTTCTCTTTGAGCAGAGACGTAGTCTGCAGCGACGACTGGAAATTCTCGCATATCGCCACCACGCAGAGATCGAAGTTATCTATGCCGATGCTCTCGAGCACCGATTCCTTCGTGGCGTCGCCTATGCGCGCCGTGGTGACGTACGGCATGATCTCGTTGACCTTGTCCTCGTTCACGTCCATTGCCATGACGTGGTTGCCGAGCTCGCCGAAGTCCTTCGCCAGGAATTTACCCAGCTTGCCCATGCCTATTATCAGTATGGATTTCATCCTTTATCCTCCTCGGAGGCGTCAGCCCCGTTTGGTATCGTTATCAGCCTATCCTTACGCTTTCCTGCGGCAGTATCGCCACGGGATCGGACGGAGCGCGGAAGCAGAGCATGAACGTCAGGCAGCCCACGCGCCCGAGATACATGAGCATCGCGAGCACCACGAGCGAACCCGCTCCGAGATGCGGCGTTATGCCGAGAGTGAGCCCTACCGTACCTATGCCCGAAGCCACTTCGAACACGATATCCGTAAGCGACATTTCGTAAGGATTGCCCATCTCGAACAGGCATATCATTATAACGCCCACGATCGCCACCGAAAGATACATGGTGACGAACTGCGTAGCCGTTTTGATGTTCTCCTCGTCGATGCGTTTGCCGAACGCCTCTACGGAGTTCTTGCGCCGAGCGATGGAAAACAGCGACAGCACGAGAACCGCGAAAGTGTTCACCTTGATACCGCCCGCGGTGGAGCCCGAAGCTCCGCCTATGCACATGAGTATTATCGTAAGGAACACCGTGACCAGCCGCACGTTGTTGAGATCGAGCACGTTGAACCCCGCCGTCCTCGGCGATACCGCGGTAAAGAAGGAGGAAAATATGCGCTCGGTTATCGTAAGATCCGTCTCCGCGCACATGATGATGAGCGTGGGGATGATGATGAACGCCGCGGTCGTGACGAGCACGATCTTGGTATGCAGACCGTAACGCGAAACGTGATGTCTGTTTTTCCTTATATCGTGCCAGACGAAAAAGCCCAGTCCGCCGATAATGATGAGCAGCGGCACGGTGAGGCACACTACGGGATTTCCCGAGAACTCGGTGAGCGAAATGAACTCGCCGTTCCCCCGCCCGCCCATAAGGTCGAACCCCGCGTTACAGAATGCGGACACCGCGGTGAACACCGCCACCCATACGCCTTCCGCGCCCAGCTCAGGCACGAAAGCGAAACAGAGCACGCCCGCGCCTATCGCCTCGCAGATGAACGTACCGCCGAGTATGGTACCCGTCAGCCTGCCCATGCCGCCCAGCTCGGGCGCCGCCACGGCTTCCTGCATGACGGTGCGGCTTTTAAGACTTATCTTTTTACCCGAAAGGCGCAGAAAAGCAAATACGAACGTCATGAAGCCCACGCCGCCCGTCTGTATCAGGATGAGTATCACTATCTGCCCGAACAGCGACCAGTGCGCATTGGTGTCCACGGAAATAAGCCCCGTCACGCAGGACGCGGAAACGGTTGTGAACATCGCGTCGATGAACGGCGTGACCTCGCGCGTTTTGGAAGATATCGGCAATATGAGCAGTATCGTTCCCACCGCGATTATCGCGAGGAACCCGAGTACGAGCAGTCTTGCCGGTGTCATGCGTATTTTTCTCACTGATAGGACTATCCTTTACACCGCAACCCGTTATCGCGGTATAGAAGCATTATACCACAGTATAAACCTATTTGCAACTTTTTTGTCCGGGAATTTTCAAGCAGCCGACGCCGCGGATCATGTTGCGCGGCGCATTTTAGTAGCCGAGCCGCATAAGCGGCGAACGCCACCCGGATGAAACGAGTGAAACATAACGCGGCAAGCAGGCGGTACATCTCATCATGTCAGTTATACTCACTTTCGCCCGGCTCGCGGATCGCCGCTTTGCGGCTCACCGCGCTCGCCACCCTCTCCGGGGCAACCGTAGAGGGCAATAATAAAGAACGCGCCTGCGGCGCGAAATAAATTCGGATCGATGTGAACCTTACTCCTGCCCAGAGACAAAAGACGGCAGAGGATGCCGCTCAGGCGAACAACAGTCGAGGGAGCGTACTTCTGTCGGTGAAGCCGATAGGGCAAGCCGGAGTACGTGACCGAGAACGTAGTCCGCATCAGCGGTATTATATGCCGTCCGCCAAACTTAAAAAGAGCGGATAAGGGCAAGCCCTTATCCGTTCTTTTTAAGTCCTATGGTTACCTGTTCTCCGTTGACGTCCCAATCCTTTACGTGCTCGGGCGCGTCGGTCATGCCGTCGCCGAGGACGTCGGAAAGGATATCCGCTTTGTACTTCTCCGCCGCGGCGAGCACCACGGGGCTGCCGGAGAGAGAGACGAGTATGTGGTCGGTCACTTCGAAACCGCTCTCCTTGCGCATGGTCTGTATCTTGCTTACCAGCTCGCGCACATAACCCTCTTCGCGGAGCTCGGGAGTGATCTCGCAATCGAGCACCACGGTGAACCCGTTATCCGACTGAGAGGCGTAACGCCCGCCCGAGGACGCGGAAATGAGCATATCCGATTCGGCAAGGCTCACCTTTTCGCCGTTTACGTCGAAGTCGTAAGTACCGCCGCCGCGCACCGCCGCGACCGCTTCCGCAGGATGTGCGGAGAGCTGCGCGCGTATGCCGCCGAGCAACTTGCCGTATTTGGGACCCACGGTCTTGAGCTGAGGTTTGACCTCGTAAGTTATATACTCTTCCGCGCTGCTCGCGTACTCGACGCTCTTTACGTTCAGTTCACCTTCGAGCACGGCGGCAAGCTCTTCATCGAGCTTCTCGGCTACCGAGCCGCAGAGTATGAGGCGGGACAGCGGCTGGCGGTTCTTTATCGCCGCGCCGTTGCGAGCCGCTCTGCCGAGGTTGGCTGCCGCGAGCACGAGCTCCATACCGCGCTCGAGGTCTTTGTCTATCATGGTCTCGTCCGCCTTCGGATAGTCGCACAGATGTACGGACTCGGGTGCGGAAGGATCGACGCCCGCCACTATATTGCGGTATATCGTTTCGCTCATGAAGGGGATGAAAGGCGCCGTGAGACGAGCAAGCGTTTCCAGAACGGTGTACAGCGTCATGTACGCGGCTTTCTTGTCTTCCGTCATTCCCCCGCCCCAATATCTCTCGCGGCAACGGCGGACGTACCAGTTGGACAGCTCGTCGACGAACGACTGTATCTCGCGCGCCGGCTCGGTTATCTTGTACTCGTCCAGGCACTTGTCGACGTATGCGACAAGCGAATTGAGGCGCGAGAGCACCCACTTATCCATGAGCGACAGTTTGCAGTCCGCAAGTTTGTACTTCGTGGGATCGAACTTGTCTATCTCGGCATACAGCACATAGAAGCCGTAAGTGTTCCAGAGCGTGCCGAGGAATTTACGCTGCACTTCGCTCACCGCTTCGCCGTAGAATCGCGAAGGCAGCCAGGGATTGGATATCGTATAGAAATACCAGCGCACGGCGTCCGCTCCCTGCTTGCCGAGGATCTCGAAGGGATCGACGACGTTGCCGAGGTGCTTGCTCTGCTTGATGCCGTTCTTATCCAGCACATGCCCGAGCACGATGCAGTTTTTGAACGGCGCTTTACCGAACATCAGCGTGGACACCGCTTCGAGAGTGTAGAACCAGCCGCGCGTCTGATCCACGGCTTCGCTGATGAAGTCCGCGGGGAAAGTCTCGTCGAAAAGGTCCTTGTTCTCGAACGGATAATGGTACTGAGCGAAAGGCATGGAGCCCGAATCGTACCAGCAGTCGATGACTTCGGGCGTGCGGTGCATGGTGCCGCCGCAGGAGCATTTCCACGTCACTTTATCGACGTAAGGCTTATGCAGCTCGATATCCTCTTTGAGACCGCCCTTTTCGCGCAGCTCTTTGCGGCTGCCTATCGCTTCCATCTTGCCGCACTTGTCGCATATCCATACGGGGAGCGGCGTGCCCCAATATCTTTCGCGGGAAAGTCCCCAGTCGATGACGTTTTCCAGGAAGTTGCCCATACGTCCCGAGCCTATGCCGGGCGGTATCCAATTGACGGTATCGTTGTTCGCCACGAGCTCGTCGCGGAGAGCGGTCATCTTGATGAACCAGCTCGAACGCGCGTAGTACAGCAACGGCGTGTCGCAACGCCAGCAGAACGGATAGCTGTGCATGAATTTGAGGCGGGACTGCAGCAGACCGCGCTTTTCGAGATCCGCCATGATAGGCGCGTCCGCGTCCTTGCAGAACATGCCCGTCAGCTCCCCGCAGCCTTCCGCGAACCTGCCGTCCGGTCCCACCATCTGCACGAAAGGCAGATCGTACTTCCTGCCGACTTTGCTGTCGTCCTCGCCGAACGCGGGCGCGATGTGAACGACGCCCGTACCGTCGGTGAGAGTCACATAATCGTCGCAGGTAACGTAATACGCCTTCTCGCCCGCTTTGAGTTTATAAAACGCAAACAGCGGCTCGTATTCGGTGCCCTCGTATTCGGCGCCTTTTTTGACGCTTATCGTCTTATACTCGCCGAAATGCTTGTCGACGAGCGCGGTCGCGAGGATGTAACGCACGCCGCCGCACTCTATCTCGCTGTAATCCTCTTTCGCGTTCATGCAGAGCGCGACGTTGGAAGGCAACGTCCAGGGCGTGGTCGTCCACGCAAGGATATAAGTGTTCTCTTTGCCCTTTACCTTGAAGCGGGCGGTGCACGACGTCTCTTCCACGTCGCGGTAACCCTGCGCCACCTCGTGCGAGGCGAGCGCCGTGCCGCAGCGCGGGCAGTAAGGCACTATCTTATAGCCCTTGTATATGAGACCGCGGTCGAATATGCTTTTGAGGCTCCACCACTCGGACTCGATGTAGTTGTCGTCGTAAGTGATGTAGGGGTGCTCCATGTCCGCCCAATAGCCGACCATGTCGCTCATCTGCTCCCAGAGCCCCTTATACTTCCATACGCTTTCCTTGCACTTCTTGATGAACGGCTCTATGCCGTACTTCTCGATCTGCTCTTTGCCGTCCATACCGAGAAGCTTTTCCACCTCGAGCTCGACAGGCAGACCGTGGGTATCCCAGCCCGCTTTGCGCAGCACATGATAACCCTTCATCGTCTTGTAACGCGGTATGATATCCTTCATCACGCGCGTAAGGACGTGACCTATGTGCGGCTTGCCGTTTGCCGTCGGCGGACCGTCGTAAAAGGAAAATTCCTCTCCGCCCTCGCGGGAGGTTATGCTCTTCTTAAAGATGTCGTTCTTCTTCCAAAACTCGTTCACGCGCTTTTCGCGGGAGACGAAATCCAGGCTGCTGTCTACTTTTTCATACATATCGGCTTATCCGTCCCGAAATACAGTTAAAAATATATATAAAGATTTTATGCAAATTTTGTCTTTTTGTCAACCGTTTTGCTTCACAGCAGGCAAAAATACACGCCGCATATCATAAAAACGCTGCCCGCGAGCACGAAAAGGTGCCAGATCGCGTGGTTGTAAGGGATCTTGTCTATCTTATAAAACGGCACGCCCGCCGTATACGCCACCCCGCCCGCGAGCAGCAGCAGGAACGCGGGAACGCCTATCGCGAGCACGAGATGATATATCCTGAGTATTATCATCCAGCCCATCACGATGTAAGCGATGAGCGTGAACACCTTGAATTTCTCCACGCTCACGCCGTTGAGCGCTATCACCACTATCGCGAGCACTCCGACCACGGAAGATATGACTATCCCCCATATCGCGTCCGCCGGCTGCGAAGTGCCGCGGTTTATCAGCCCCACGATACAGTACACGAGGTACGAGCCTGCGATGAGCACGGCTATCGAGCAATGGTCGAAACGGCGCATGACCGCCCTTGCTGCGGTACCCGCTCTGCAGCCGTGGTATATCGCGCTCATGATGTACGCGAGCAGCAGCGAGAACGTGAATACGGATACGCCGGCTATAGCCGAAGGTCCGTATTCTCCGTTATAAACGCCCAGCGACGCCCTGACTATCATGAGCACGCCGAAAACGCCGCATACCGCCGCGCCGAAGATATGCGTCGCTATATTCAGCCGCTCCTCCGCGGGAGAATATACCTTCTCCGCGCGGACGCGCTTTTGTTTGCCGGCTTCTCTGCCGACAGGTGCGGTGGTGTTCATTCGTCCTCCCCGCATCATCTTCCCGCCGTCCCCTCGTCCGCTTCGCGGACATACGACAAACCGCCGCGCAGGCTGACCGCGCCCGCGCGGACGGCAGTACACGCTTATATCACTTGACTACTTTTTCCAGATACTCGACGAGGCTGCCGACGGTCTCGAGCGACTCGACGACGTCGTCGGGTATCGTGATGCCGTACTCCTGTTCGAGCGCGAACAGCAGTTCGACTACGGTAAGGGAATCCGCGCCGAGATCGGTACGGATATTGGTATCCATGGTTATGGCGGACTTATCCACCTTGAGGTACTCGGACAGTTTGTCCACTATCTTTTCGAACATGATCTTCTCCTTATCTACGTTTTGACCATTATAACATTTCCCCGCGCGTTTGGCAAGCGGGATAAAGCAATAATTTGAGTTTACGCTTTTTTCGTCACCGCGCATCCGTTGCCCGCAAGCGTTACTTCCCCGCCGCCCGAGAGCGTGAGTTTTATCGCCGAGGAGGTATCCTCCGTTTCCGTCAGGCGATAGCCGTCGTAGAACATGACCATGATATCCGCGTAAGACATACCGCGCACGTCAGTGCCGTCTATCGCCGTTATCGTTTCGCCGCCTTTAAGCGGAGAGTATCCGCCCGCGCCCGTAACGAACAGTCCGTTTTCCGTGATATGCGCGGAAAAACCGATGTCGTGATAACGCCTTACCGTACCGCCCTGCACGCTATCGCCCCAGCTATAATAATTTCCGTAGAACACGAGATCATAGTCCTTGCCGTTATACGTAAGGAAGAGACGGTGATATTTCCCGCTGCCCGAAAGGTCAACTTCCTTGCCTCTCTCGTTCAGGCTGCCGTAGCCTTCGCAGAAAGTCCCGTCTATGACCGCGGCTTCGTACACGGCGTAAGCGATACGCGCGTCCACTCCGTAATAACG
>DXHS01000041.1 GCA_019113275.1 Candidatus Protoclostridium stercorigallinarum | reverse complement strand
CGCGGGCACCGAGGCTCTCTCGGGGCTGCGCTACGGCGATGGAGCGCGCGTCACTCTGCCGCTCGGCAACGGCTTCCCGACCTTTTCGGGAAAAGTCGCGGTCGTGGGCGGAGGATTCGGCGTAGCGCCGCTTCTTTCGGCAGCGCGCGCGTGCAAAGCGGCGGGAGCTGAGGTGCGCATATACAACGGCTTCGCCACTGCGGAGCGTATCATGCTCACGGGACTGTTCGCCGAAGCGGGCAAGCTGACCGTGTGCACGGACGACGGTTCGACGGGTTTCCGCGGTTTCCCGACGGCGGCGCTCGAGGCGGATATCGCGGCGGGCTGGACGCCCGACGTCATACTTTGCTGCGGACCTTCTCCGCTCATGCGCGTAGTCAAAAAGCTGGGCGAAGAACGGGGCGTCGCTACATATCTTTCGCTCGAGCAGCGCATGGGCTGCGGCATAGGCGCGTGCCTTACGTGCACGTGCAAAGTTGCGGGGCATAACAAGCGCGTCTGTAAAGACGGTCCCGTATTCATATCGACGGAGGTGCAGCCGTGAACACGAGCGTGGATATCTGCGGAGTGAAACTTAAAAATCCCGTGCTCACCGCGTCGGGGACGTTCGGCTTCGGCAGAGAATACAACGAATTTTACGACGTCGGCTTGCTCGGAGGCATCGTGGGCAAAGGGCTCACGCTCGAGCCGCGCGAAGGCAACGACGGCGTGCGCATAGCCGAAACGCCGAGCGGCATGCTCAACTGCGTGGGGCTGCAGAACCCCGGCGTCGAGGCGTTCATAGAGAGCGAACTGCCTTTCATGCGCGCTCTCGGCTGCGCGGTCATAGCCAACGCCGCGGGGTCGACGTTATCCGATTACGAGCGTATCGTCGAGCGCCTTTCGGATACCGATGTCGATATGATAGAGATGAACATCAGCTGCCCCAACGTCGCGCACGGCGGTATGGCGTTCGGCGTGCTCCCGAAGAGCGTGGAAGAGGTGACGGCGGCGGCGAAAAAGCATTGCGGAAAACCGCTCATAGTCAAGCTCAGTCCCAACGTCGCGAACATCGCGGATAACGCTCGCGCGGCGGAGGCGGGCGGAGCGGACGCGCTGTCCCTCATCAACACGATAACGGGCATGGCGGTAGACCTTTATTCGCGTCGCCCGCTCCTCGGCAACGTTACCGGAGGGCTCAGCGGACCTTGCGTCAAGCCCGTTGCGCTTCGCATGGTGCGCGAGGTGTACAAGGCGGTAAAACTGCCGATCATCGGTATGGGCGGGATCACGACGGCAAAAGACGTGCTCGAATTCATGCTTTGCGGCGCGACGGCTGTCGAAGTGGGAACGGCAAACATAAGCGATCCGCTCGCCGCTCTCCGCATAGTCGAAGGGCTGGAGAGCGAGATGGAGAAGTGCGGCATAACGGACATAAGCGAGCTCACGGGCGCGCTCGAGGACTAAGGAGAAATACTATGACAGACAAAGAAGTACTTAACGCTTACGAAAGAACGGGCGGAGTGCTCAAAGGGCACTTCCTGCTTACCAGCGGACGGCATTCGGACACCTACATGCAGAGCGCAAAGCTGTTCGTGCATCCCGAGGAATCCGCAAAGATAGCGGCTGCGCTTGCCGAAAAGCTCGCGTCGTATAAGCCGGATATGGTCGTATCTCCCGCGGTAGGCGGCATCATTCTCGGTTATGAGCTGGCGCGCGCTCTCGGCGTGACGGACATCTTCGCCGAGCGCGAGAACGGCGAGATGACTTTCCGCCGCGGATTCGAGCTTGCTCCGGGCAGCCGCGTGGTAGTCGCCGAGGACGTCGTCACGACGGGCGGCAGCGTCAAAGAGGTGATCGCGCTCTGCCGCGCTCACGGCGCGGAAGTAGTAGCCTGCGCGAGCGTTGTCGACCGCTCCAACGGTAAGGTGGAGTTCGACGTGCCTTACGTGCCGCTGCTCTCCATGGAAGTGACGAGCTGGGAGCCCGACGAGTGCCCGCTTTGCAAGTCGGGTGCGCCCGCGCCGTATAAGCCGGGCAGCCGCGGCGTAAAATAAGCAAGTCGGAGGAAAGTATGCAAGGCAAGGGAAGCGGATATTTTTCGCATTTCGGCTGGAAGCAGATATGCGATATGGTGCTCGTTGCTGCGGCGATAGTGCTCATAGTGGGTCTGTTCGTGGAAACGCCCGTCGTGGGCGCCGTCGGCTTTGCGATGTTCGCGGCCGGTGCGGCGATCTCGGCGGTCATGCGTTTCGTTCAGCTCGCGCATTCGCCGAAGGGCACGCCCGAATTCCGCAACGCGCTGATAATATCGATCGCGATGAGCGTCGCGTTTGCGCTTTCCGTCGCCGGCTTCATATTGAAGATATCGTTTATGATATGAGTTTTCGCAAGGGACTTCTTTTCAAAGAAGCCCCTTTTGCACAGGTACGGATATGGATAACACGGAAAAATTCAGCGGCAAAGCCGATGTGTACGAAAGATTCAGACCGTCATACCCGCAGGCGTTGTATGACTTTATTTC
>DXHS01000006.1 GCA_019113275.1 Candidatus Protoclostridium stercorigallinarum | reverse complement strand
GTCGAGTGGACGTGGCTGGTGGACGGCGGAACGACGGACGGGCTCGTGTATAACGGCGCCGAGCGCACGGTGAGCGCACAACCCGGCGGGCTCGTGGGCGGCGACGACGCGGACTACCGCATAGAAACGTCCGCCGCGGTGCGCGGAGCGGGGCATTATACGGCGGAGATCGTGCTCGAAGGCGATATCGCGCTCAAATACCGCGTGACCAACGGCGAGCTCGCTTTCGATATAGCCAGGCGCCGGGTCGCCGCGGTGTGGAGCGGAGCCGACTACGATACCGATATCGTATACGACGGCTCTTCGGTAGCGCTCCATGCCGCCGCTTACGGCGTGGGCGACGAATCGGATACGAACATCGTGTTCACGATAGCGGGAATAAAGACGGACGCGGGCAGCTATACCTCGACCGCCCGCCTCGGCGAGGCTTACGAAAACGATTACGAGCTGACGAACGCGTCTTACGATTATACGATCGCGCCCCGTCCCGTTACGCTCAAGTGGGAAAACGCGTCCTTCGAATACGACGGCGAACTCCACGGCATAAAGGTGGCGAACGTAAACAACGCCGTGAGCGGCGAGGAGGACGGTCTTATCGCGGCGCTCTCTCTGAGCGGCTACGCGACGGACGCGGGCACGCATACGATGACCGCGCGCCTGCCCGGCGGCATGTGGGACAATTATTCCTGCGGCGGGCTGAGCGCGGATTACGTCATCTCGCAGCGCGCCCTCACGGTCACCGTGAGTGACGTTTCCGACATTTACGACGGCGAGCGTTACGAGTTCGGCGGTAAGAACGTTTCGTACTCCGGGCTGGTGAGCGGCGACAACGTCAAGTTGACGTTCGCGGGCGCGGGATTTACGGCTACTGACGCGGGAAAATACGCCTTTACCGTGACCGCGGACGCGGGGGATAACTACATAACGACGGTAAAGTACGCCTCGGGAGACAACGCGTTCCTTACGATAGAGCGCGCTCCCGTCGAGCTCGTATGGCAGACAAACCGCGAGTTCGTCTACGACGGCAGGGCGCACCGCGTCGAAGTGATCGATATCGCCGGCTGCGTGGCGGAAGAGGAACGCGACCTGCTCCGTGCGCTCGTATACACGGGGGATAAGACGGACGTCGGCGAGTATTCAATATCCGTCGCCGTCTCCGGCGGAGTGTGGGACAATTACGACTGCGGATCGGCGGAACTGTCTGCGACATTTACGATAAAGCCGCGCACGCTCACGGTGACCGTCGGCGACGCGCATAAGACTTACGACGGCGAAGCCTACCCGTTCGGCGAAAACGATTACACCGTCGAAGGGCTTGCGGAGACGGATACCGCTGCCGGAGTTATCGAAGCGACGTTCGGCGGCTCAGCCGCGGGCGCGACGGAAGAAGGCAGTTACGATATCGTTCTTAAAGCCGAATTGCTTTCGGATAATTACGAGCTCGTTATCGTCTACACTCACGGCGATCATTCCGTGCTCACGATAGAAAAAGCCGAGGACGAAGGAGGCATATCATGAAGTGCAGCGATCCGGCATGCGGAAAGACGATAACCCGTCCGCTCGAACTGTACGACGGCAGGCTGGCTTGTCCGTACTGCAAAAAGATAATAGGCGCCTCGGGCGGCGGGTTCCGTATCTCGGCGAAGAGCGACACGCTGTTCCGTCAGTCCGAGATATGTTTCCTCAGGTGGCTGTCGTCGGACGACAAGTACGGCAAAGAGAGCATGAGACTGCTCGACAACGCCGTCGACCTGTGTAAGGAAGCGGCGCTGGAAGGCGACCCGCGGGCGGCTGTCAGGCTGGGATATTATTACGACAAGGATTTCGTGGAAACGAACAGGAGCGAAGAGGCGCGCTGCCGCGTGGCGTACAACTATTACGCGTCGGTATGCTTCGACCGCTCCGTCGGCGCGTTCCCCACGGAGCGCGGAGTGACCGCTCCCGACCGCGACGAACTGCGGCTGGAAGCCGCGCAGCTGCTGCTCGGCATGCTCGCGCTCACGCCCGATGAGTTCGACGCCATAGAGATGTACAATTTCGCCCGCAACAAGGCGGAGGCGGAGCGCCTGCTCGGCGTGCGTTTCCCCGTCAGGCGGGCGGCGACGGCGGCGGAGCCCGACAGGGTGAAGGAAGCCTCGCTCGTGCTCGCGTCCTGTTTCGCTTCGGGGCGCACCCCGCTGTTCGGGATGTTCCGCCTCGGCGGCGACGAGCTGGCGGCTCTCGTTTCGGGCGACGACTTCGGCAAACTGCTCGGCAGGCGGCGTATCCGCCTCGGCGTGTATGCCGAAGCGGAAGGGGGCGGCGTGGACGCGCGCGACCGCATGCAGATGCTCACCAACCGCGCGCTCGTGCGTTCCGTCGTTCCGATGTATTCGGGCAGGACGGCGTACCTGTATTTTTACGACACGCGCGGTCCGGGCGCGGTGATGAGCGCTCTCGAGGCGGATAACGGCAGGCTGCTCAAGACCCTTGCCGCAGAGGGCGGGCGTTCGAGCTATGTGTTTTACGACGACGATATAACCATGTATAACAAGGGCGGACAGAAGAGAGCCGCCGAGCGGCTGATAAACGCCGTGATCCAAGGATAGGAGGCGACAATGACGACAAAAGAGATATACGAAGTGCTCGTAAACAGCGGCATCCGCATAAGCGCGGAGTATGCCGATCTCGTGCGCCGCGGTTACGACAGCGACGCGGCTCAGAGGTTTTCCGAAGAGCTGGTCGAGGACATGAGCCGTATCGTAGAGCACGGAGTGAACTACGGTTTCAACGGCAGCATGAAGGACGTCATCGACATGCTCGCCGATATGGCTCTGGATATGGATAGGCGGGGGATATCGTCCAAGATAACCCGTCTGCGCACCAAAAAGGACGAAGCCGTCGCCCGCATGAAGCCCACGAAGGGGGATAACGTCGATCTTCGCCGTCCCGTCCTCGGATTCATCACCTCGTCGTTCGACGGGCTGGACGTCATAGCGAGCGGTTCGGCGGACGACGAGCGGGTAAAGACGTTCGCCGCCGAGAGCCGCGAAAAGCTGGAAAAGCTGCGCGAGCTCGTGCGTACCTCGCCCAATCACACGTCCGAAGGCGCGCTCAGACACGCCTCCCGCATCATGGAGTTTCTCGGCTATTGGCGCAACAGCGCGGCGGTAAGGCTGTTCGACAGCACCGCTCTCGGCTTCCTCGACGAAGCTCTCGTCGCCGCCGAGGCGTGGCATTCCGTAATCGTGAAGGGGGACAGGGTGAAGCCGGAGGACGTTCCCGTCGCTCCGCGCGACGAGATGTTCAAAATAGCGGGCAGCGGCAAGTCGAAAGAGATGCTCGGCGGGCTGCGCGCGGAGCTCAAACGCAAGATCGCGCGCGTGGAAGACATAGCCGAGCGCCGCGCCGCCCTTGTCAAGGAAAGGGGCGAGTGCAGCGCCGAGCTGGACGAGATCGCCCGCGAGTGGCAGAACGGCAAGCTGGACGACATGACCGCGGATATGCGCTCGTCCGCTCTCGAAAACCGTATATCGGGGATAGACAACGAGCTCGCTCAGGCGGATATGCGCATGGGCTTCGAGAACGACACGCTGTCGGTGTGCCGCGACCTCGAAAACACCCTCGCGAGTTACGAGGACGACCCCGCGATGCTGTACGTCATCGCCGAACAGATAGACTTCGGTCGGGTGAACGCATTCCTTATGGGGCATGTGGACGCCGCTTCGGGCAGGAAGCTGCTGGACGACATAAGCACGGTCATCGCAGCCGAAGCTGCCTCCCGCAGCGAGATGACGAAACTCATCGTCGGTTACCGCGAAGTCACCGACGAGCGCAACCGCCGCATGCACGAGCTCATGCGCGAACGCCGCGAGATGCTGGGCGAAAAACAGTCGCCGCAGTCCGCGCGCGAACGCATGGCGGCTCGTCTCAAAAAGCTCCCGAACGCTCCCGATCGGGGAACGGAGGGCACGGACCGTATCGACCTTACGGGCGAAACGGGCGAACTCAACAAAGAGGATCTGTAAAGATTGAATATCCGCGAAACGATAAAAGAAGCCAAGCGCATATACCTTACGTCGACGGGCGTGAGCGAGACGGAAAAGGGGATAGAACTTCTTCGTTCTCTTCCCGCGCCTCCCGCGATAGATAAGGAGAACGAAGCGTACGCCCGCGCCTACGCCTATCGGCTGACGCTCAAAAAGTACGCGTTCGGGTATTTCACGACGCTGTCCGAGCGCGAGCGCAACGTGCTCGTCCGTTATATAGAGCGCTGTATGCCCGTTCTCGCGGAGAAGTTCCCTGGCACGCGCGCGGACTTTGCGCGCACTCTCGCGGCGGCGGACGCTCTCGCGCCCGCGGGTGACATACTTGCCGCGGCGGCGGACGCTCTCGTCTCGGGCAGCGGGCTGGGAGAAGCGGCGGAGAGCGCGGAGAACGAAGCCGCGCGCCTGCGCGTTTCGGACATCGCGCCCCCTCTCGGCGGAGCGGCGTTCATAGACGTCAGAGCGACGGCGGCGTCGCTGCTCGAAAACGCGGCGAGAGAGTGCCGCGCGGCGGACAAACGCGCCGAAAAGGAGAGCGCGTCCGCGCTCATAGCCGAGCTCGCTCCCCCTCTCGGTAACGCGGTTTACGACTGTTTCCCCGATCCCGAACGCAACGAAAGGGGCATGACGGGAGCCATCGTGCTCTGCACTCCTCTCACCGAAGAGGCGAAACTGTATGTGCGCGCGGTCGCGGACAGGGAGAAGCGCGAGTTCGCGCTCGTCTCCGCCACCGCTCTCGCGGCGTACCCCGAAGGTACTGCGGAAAAACTGTTTGCCGCTCTCGCGTCGGACGGCAGGGACGCCCTCGTCGTCGGCGCGTCGCACATGCCGGGCGGCAGGGAAGAACTCTTTTCCGCGGCGGCGAAGTTCGCGCTCTCGGGCCGCAAGATATATATCGCGGACGACTCGGGCGCGTTTTACAAAGAGGCGGTGTCCTGCGGCGTATCCGCTTCCTCTCTCGGGCGGCTGGACCTCGCGCTGCCCTTCTTCCGCGACGTTATGGGCGAGCTGGAAGAGCGCGGCATGGCGGGGCAGGAGGATAAGGACGAGATAAAGAAGCTCATGCCCTTCGCGGGCTATACCGGGCTGAACGCCGCGATAACGGCGTTCGCCGCGGGGCGGGACTGGAAGGCGGCGGCGGAGGCGGCTTCGCGCGACAATGCCGCGGACGTGCTGGAATACATATCCCGCACGGGCAACCCGGGGCGGCTCGTGGATCCCGAGTGGGGCGACTTCTCGTCTTACCGCAAGGGCGCGGACGAGAGCAAACCCGCCTTCGATTACGACGATATCAGAGTGGCCGACCCCGCGAACATACGCAGGATCATGACGCGCGACCTCACGGTGTTCGAGCGCGTGGGGGCGCTCACGCGGTACTGCCTGCTCGGCGGCGCGGATGAGAGCGCATGGAAGGCGCTGGACGAAGAAACTCGCGACGAACGCATGGAAGAAGCCACACGTCTCGTATACCGAGCTCTCGGCATAAGCTACATACCCGAAGTCAGCGTGGAAGATGATCTCGGCAAAGGCGTGGGCGGACTGTGCTGCAACGGCGGGCGCGTGATAAAATATCTCGCGAGCGCGCTGCGCGAGTATAGGTACTCTCAGGAGGTCGTCATACACGAGAGCTACCACGCGTTCCAGCACGAGGCGCTGTCCACGGGCTGGCGGCGATGGCACTGGACGGAGCTGGGCGTGCCCGAAGCGCGCCTGAACGAATGGCAGTACAATTTCGCGAATTATTATTCGGATACCTCTTCCAAGGGGTATAAGGTAGAGATAGTGGAGGGCGACGCCCGCGCTTTCTCCGCCGAGTGCATAAAGCGCGGCGACGACTGCTGGAATACGATAGACCTGCAATAACGGAGATAATATCATGAGTTTGCTTGACGACAGCCTTACCGATCTGCTGCACATCGACGACGTTTCGGGAAACCGTCTGCTCGATCTCGGCACTGGCCGCGACACGTTCTATCTCTCCAAGGAAGGGGAGAGCATCGCGGCGTATATGCTCGCGCTCATCAAAGCCCGCTTCGGCAAGCCGGGCAATACTCTGCTGCGCGGCAGCGCTCCCGGCAAAGAGGAGATGATAGGCAGGGGAGTGAACTCTCTCGATTGGGCGGACGGCTACGGTCTGCGCGACGGCGGCGCGCTGTCGTCGCTCGCCGAGCGGGTATACCGCGAGATCGCTTTCAAGGGCGGCAACCCGCTCTTCCTCGGTCTGGGCGCGCTCGAATGGCGGGTGCCTTCGGGGAGCGGCAGCCGCGATATCCGCACGCCTCTCATCATATTTCCCGCGCTGCTCGTGCGCGGCGGAGCGAACAGCCCTGTCTCGCTGGAATTTCCCGACGACGACGTGTACGTCAATCCCTGCCTGCTCGCGAAGCTGCGGGATATGCGTTACGACGCGGTCGCGGACGGCTTCCCGCTGCCCGCGTCGCTCGCGGACGCGGACGACCCCGTGGATATAAACACGCTCGACCCCGCGTACTTCGCCGCCGTGAAAAAATATGCCGACGAGTGCCGCGGTTCGGAGGATTCGCTCTTTCGTTTCCTGCCCGACGTCGCGGCTCTGTCATGCTACGATCACGGCGACGTGTGCATGTACCGCGATATACGCGCACGCCGCGAGATGCTGGAAACGGACGAAAAGGTCCGCCGCGTGTTCTTCCGTTCGGACGGCTATCCGCCCGAGCGCGTCCCCGACCGCGACCTGCGCCTTCCCCTCGAGCGCGACAGCGTGCAGGCGGAGATCATAGGGCGTATCGCCGCGGGCGAATCGCTCGTCATCAAAGGTCCTCCGGGAAGCGGTAAAACGCAGACGATAGCGGGCATCGTGTCCGCGCTCATGGGCAAGGGCAAACGCGTGCTGCTCGCTTCAAAAAAACTGTCCGCGCTCGGCGAGGTATACGCCAAACTGCCCGAGCCGCTGCGCGCTTTCGCGCTGCTGCTCGAAAGCGAGACCGAAGAACAGGCGGCGAACATCCGCCCCGAGGCCGTCGCGAAAGACCTCAAAAAACTCGTTTCCGACCGCCGCGCTTACCGTGCGCCCGGCGAAGAGGTGTACGGCAAACGCCGCCGCGGCATGTCCGCGATGGGCGAAGCCTCGGATATCATAGAGAATTACCGCAGGATCATGTTCGCGCCCGGTTCCGTCGCGGGGCTGAGTTATTACGACGCGATAAACGTCTCCTGTCGCCTGGCGACGGAGCCCGTACCGTTCGTCTCTCCCGAAGAGGCGGCGGCGACGGACGCCGAAACTTACGAAAGCATGTACGCCGCGGCGGAAGAGGGCGAACGGCTGCTCGCCGCGCTCTCGGACGGCGCGCCCGCCTCTTACAGCCCGTGGATGGGCGCGGACGAGAAAACGGATACCGAAGGCGCCCGCGCCGCTCTCGGCGATATGGCGGAAAAGGCGGGGAAGCTGCTCGCCGTTCTCGCCTCTTATCCCGGAGCCGAAAAGCTCACGGCGGAAGGGCTGCATGCCGTGCTCGCCGCATGCGCGGGGGAAGACGACGCCCGCCGCCTCGCTTCGCTGCCCGCTGATACGGTAAAACGCCTAGGCGCGGCTCTGGACGCATGTACGGGCGTGCCCGATACGCCTTTTGCGGCTTTCGACGGCATGGAAGAAGCGCTCGCCCGTCTGCGCGAAGCGGAAAAGGCGAGCGAAGGGCTGACGATAGCCGAGCTGGAGAGCATATACCGCAACGCTGAGATATTCGACGGCGCGAACGGCGTTATCGGGCGCGCGCTGCTCTCCAATATCGAAGGCGTGCTGGACGAGACGGACGATCTCGTCGCTTCGGCAAACGTGCATTATTACAATGCGGGGGCGGTGCTCAGACGCCGCGCCGACATGACGGACGAGGATATAAAGCTCGTGCTCTCCTCCCGAAGCGCGCTCGTCAGGTACGAGAGCGCCGACAGGGATAAGCCGGGTGCGTTCGACTTCGCCGCCAAACGCGCGGTGAAGGAGCTGCAGAAGCTGTGCATAGTAAAGGCTCCGCTGCGCGCTCTCGCGCTCGCGGTGAAGGAATTTTCGGAAGCGGACGGACAGATGCGCGCCGCCGCGGCGCTGCGCGAGAGGCTCGCTTCCATCATGCGCCGCCGCCTTACCGAGGAACAGGAAAAGTGCGTGAGCGTGATGGCTCACAAAGTGAAGCGCGAGCCGGGCGAACTGCTCGCCGCGCTCCCCGGTCTGCTCGGCGCGGTGCGCGATTGCGCCGTCGCGGGAGCGGACGGGTCACTGACGCTGCGCGAGCTGGCGGACAGGTTCGAAACGGGCATGAGATACGCCTCTCTCTGCCGCGAGGCGGAAGAAGCGGGGCTGAACGGCGATCCGCTCGCGGCGGCGTCCGCGGCGGCAGCGCTCTCGGGCGCGGACGAAAGTACCGCCGAAGCCGTCGCGCTCCTCTGCGGTTCGGATGGGGCGGAAGAGACGAAAAAACTGTGCGCATCCGTCGCGAAGGCGGCGGCGGACTTCGGGGAAAGGTATTTCCGTAACGCGCTGTCGTCGGATGCGCCCGCAGCCGCGTTGCGCGTCCTCGTAAAACAGTGGAACGACAGGAGCGTGTGCGACGCGGCGGTGCGTTTCGGCAGGCTGTGCGCGCGGCGGCAGATGGCGAAGTTCTTCGCGCCGTTCGCGCGGGGCGAGAGGCATTCGGACGATCTCGCCGCCGAGTTCGAGCATTCATTCTTCTCCGCGGCGGTAAAAGGCAGGGCGGAGAGTCTGGGCGGTATGCGCAACGGCATGGGAGCCGCGGCGGAGGACGCTCTTTCCCGCTTCCTCGACGGGGAGAGGGAAGTGTCCGAGGCGGACGTATCTCTCATCCGCGCGAGCTGCATGTCGTCCATAGATCCCGACGCCAAGGAGCTTGCGTTCCTCGGCTCGGCGAAGGGCGGGGCGCGCACGCTGCGCAAACTGCTCAAAGACCACGCGAAAGCGGTGCTCGCGCTCAAACGCTGTTTCATACTCTCGCCGTCCACGGTCAGCTTATTGCTCAGGGGAGACGAGTATTTCGATTTCGATACCGCGATAGTGGACGAAGCCAGCCAGCTCGAGCCCGCGGCTCTCATCCCCGTGCTGCTGCGCTGCCGCAGCGTCGTCCTCGTGGGCGACGAGTGGCAGATGCCGCCCATACGCGATTTCCGCGCGGCGCCGGGCGCGTCGTCGTGGGAGGACGACGAACTTACGGCGGACGCGTCCGCGCTTTCGGTCGCGCTCGCGAACGAGGCGTTCCGAGTGTGCGAGCTCGTGTGCCATTACCGCAGCAAAACGGAATCGCTCATCGCGTTCTCGCGGCACAGGTTCTATCCGTTCATGCGCACCTTCCCCGCGGCGGTGCCCACCGAGCGCGGCAGGCTGGGCTTTACCGACGTGTATGTAGATAACGGCGTGTGCGACGACGGCGTGAACATCGAAGAGGCTGTCGCCGTGGTGCGCTGCATAAGAAAGCATTTCGAGATGTATTACGACGAAAAGACGGGCGTTCTCTCGCGCTCATTCGGCGTGGTGGCGTTCGGAACGCCGCAGATAAAATACATCACGGAGCTGGTCGAGAGCGACGGCGAACTGAAAAAGAAGAAGGAAAAGGCTCTCGCGAATTTCCGCGACGTGCCCGAAAAGCTCATGTTCTTCAAAACGATACGCACGGTGCAGGGGCAGGAGACGGACGACCTCATCCTTTCCCTCACTTACGGCAGGCGGGAGAACGGCACGCTGTGGAAGAGCTTCGGCACGCTCAACCGCGGGGATCTGGGCGAATGCGTGTTCAACGTCGCGGTCACGCGGGCGAAGTATTCGGTGACCGTAGTGCATTCGGTGCGCGGCGCGGAGCTTACGGAGAGCAGCGTCGCATACATAGGCGAATACCTGCGCATGGCGGAGCGTTTCGCCGCGGGCGGGCGCGACGGATTCGTGGGGAACGACCCCGGAGCGGGCTTCGTGCGCAGCGTGGGCGAGTTCATAAAGAGCCTCGGCATAGCGGAAGATCGCATAGTGTACGACTACGGCGTGACGGACGGCTCTGTGCGCGTGCCCGTCGCGGTGCTGTCGTCGGACATGAGCCGCGCGGCTCTCGGCGTATGGTGCGAGCGCGACCAGGCGGCTCTCGGTTACGAGTATTACGACGGCGCGGCGCGGTATCCCGATATGCTCCGCCGCCGCGGCTGGACGCTGCACGCGGTGAGCGCGCACGACTGGACGGACAATGCGGACGCGGAACGCCGCGCCCTCGCCGAGGCGGTGAGAACGGCTCTCGGCACGGATATATGACAAAAGGAGTAGGATAATGGACGAGATCAGCGGCAGCAGAACGGGCGTGAACACCACCTCGTCGGTGGAAAGCGCCATAGAAGAACATCGCCGTAAGCTGGACGGCGAGCGGCAGACGCGCGAGATGAAGGAGCAGCTGGACAGGCTGAACGCCTCCTGCACGCGCATAGCCGAACAGGCGGCGGAGTTCGCCACTCAGTACGGTTACGACGACTTCCGCACCGAGATGATGATGGAGTTCCTCGACATGCTCATCGAGATCAACGAGAGCATGAAGCTGTTCTCCGCCACGAGCTCGGTAATGGCGACGATAGCCGAAGCCATACATATGGTGGACGACGTCATGCAGTTCAACAGCGAGGCTCTGCGCTCCACGACGGGGAAGAAGTACGGCTTTTTCCAGCGGCTGCGCGACAGGCGGCGCGTCAACAAGGCGATACGCAACAACCGCGAGCGCATGATCGCGATGTACGACTCCATACTCGCGCAGCAGCGCATGGCGGAGAACATGACGGACGCCCTCGGCAGAGCGGCGGCGGAGATGCGCGAGCGCCGCGACAGGCTCAAAGCCAAGCGCGCGAAGAAGAACGCCAAGCTCGCGGCGAAGGGGAAGACCGCGGTGCGCTTTTCCGAAGGCGGAGCGGCTGCGCGCATGGTAGCCGCGATAATAGCCTCAAAAAGCGGCGGCGAGACGCCCGCGCCCGACGTTCCTCCCGCGCCGACGTCCGCTCCCGGCGGCACCACGACGGACGGCGTTCCCGATATCAGCGACCTTATAAAATAACGGAGGGATCATGGCGGCAATGGGTAAAAAAGGCTCCGAGCGCGAAACGGCTTCGCTGGAAGAGCTGGAAAAGCAGTTCGCCGAACACACGAACGCGATACGCAAAGTGCTGGGCGGCAGGCGGGACAAGCGCGACCTCTCCCTCGAGGATAAGCAGAAGCTGCGAGCCGAGTACGGCATGGCGGCGCAGACGGCGCGCGCTCTTTCCGAGCGGCATACGGACGCAGCCAAGAGCAAGGCGTACGCCGAATATTTCAGGCAACTCAGCGACGTGGCCGCGAGCTACGGCTCGGTCATGAAGAGCCGCGTGCCCGACACTACGTTCGACGACGTCAAAGGTCTCGAAGGCGTAAAGAAGCTCGTAAAGAGCTTCATGTACATGGCGGAGCACCCGGATATCGTAAAGCATTATAAGCTGGAAGGCGGGCTCGGCATGCTCATGTACGGCGCTCCGGGCACGGGTAAAACGATGTTCGCCGAGGCGGTGGCAAACGCCATGGATCTGCCCCTTTTCGTCGTCACTCCGGCGGACATATTCAAGTCCTACGTAGGTGAGAGCGAAGCCGCGGTGCGCCAGATATTCGGCGAGCTGGACGCCTGCCCGGACGGAGCCATACTCTTCGTGGACGAGTGCGAATCCATATTCAGCCGCAGGAGCAGCGACACCAAGGACTACAAAGCCGCGGTGACCACAGAGCTTCTCCAGCGGCTCAACGGCTTCGGTGTGGACGGCTCCAAGCGCATCATCATCGCCGCGACCAACCGTCCCGACGTCATCGACCCCGCGTACCTGCGCTATAAGCGCTTTTCGCACCTCGTTCACGTACCGCCCCCCGACGTCGAAGCCAAGCGTGCGATCATTGCGGGCAAGCTGGAGGGCATAGAACTCGGCGGCGTCGGCGTGGAGGATATATTGCAGATGACCGAGCCCGTCGGTTTCGTTCCCGGGGCGGAACGCGCGTATTATTCGGCGGCGGATCTCTGCGGGATAATAGAGGAGGCTTCCCGCTTCGCTCTCGAGCGCCTTATGTCGGCGGGCTCTTCCGTTCCCATACCGCTGACGCGCGATATGTTCGAAGAGGCTTTCCGCAAGATACCTCCGTCTATCCCCGAAGCGCTGCTCAAAAAATACGAGAACTTCCGCGTCTGACGGAAGACCGGAGGCTTACGTTTGCCGCCCGCGCATAAGGCGCGGGCGGCTTGAAATTGTTTGACAATTTCTTTCGGCTGTATTACAATATAACCGTTCGGAAGGGCGGGGAAGCCCTTCGGAAAATACTAAATCCATGGGAGACAATTATGGGACGTTTCACATTACCTCGTGATCTGTATCACGGAAAAGGCTCTTTTGCGGAGCTCAAGAACCTCAAGGGCAAGAAAGCCATACTCGTACTCGGCGGCGGCAGCATGAAGAGATTCGGCTTCGTCGACAAAGCGGTCGGTTACCTCAAAGAAGCCGGCATGGAAGTCAGACTGTTCGAGAACGTCGAACCCGATCCTTCGGTGGAGACCGTCATGAAGGGCGCGGCTGCCATGCGCGAATTCGAACCCGACTGGATCATATCCATGGGCGGCGGCTCGCCTATCGACGCGGCTAAAGCCATGTGGGTATTCTACGAGTACCCCGATACGACTTTCGAGGCGATCATCCAGCCCTTCTCGTTCCCTACGCTGCGTACGAAGGCGAAGTTCTGCGCCATTCCTTCCACGTCGGGTACGGCTACCGAAGTGACGGCGTTCTCCGTCATCACCGACTACTCCAAGGGCATCAAGTATCCGCTCGCGGACTTCAACATCACGCCCGATGTCGCGATCGTCGATCCCGACCTTGCCGAGACGATGCCCGCGAAGCTCACCGCTCACACGGGTATGGACGCGATGACGCACGCCATCGAGGCTTATGTGTCCACGCTCCATTGCAACTATACCGATCCGCTCGCGCTGCATGCGATCAAGCTGATCCACCTCAACCTCAAAAAGTCCTACGACGGCGACAAGGAAGCCCGCGCGACGATGCACGACGCTCAGTGCCTTGCGGGCATGGCGTTCTCCAACGCGCTGCTCGGTATCGTCCACTCTATGGCGCACAAGACGGGCGCGGCTTTCAGCGGCGGCCACATCATACACGGCGCTGCGAACGCGATGTACCTTCCCAAGGTCATCAAGTACAACTCCGCCAACGCCGAGGCAGCCGAGCGCTATGCCGAGATCGCGCGCTTCATCGGTCTTAAAGGCAAGACGACGACGGAGCTCGTCGACGCCCTCATCGCCGAACTGCGCAACATGAACAAAGAGCTCAACATCCCTCTCGCGATAAAAAACTACGGCGAGGGCGGCGTGATCGCGGACAAGAGCATCATCGACGAGAAAGAGTTCCTCGATAAGCTCGATAACGTCGCGGCTCTCGCGATAAGCGACGCCTGCACGGGTTCCAACCCCCGCCAGCCTTCGCAGGAAGAGATGAAGAAGCTGCTGCTTGCCGTTTACTACGACAAGGATATCGACTTCTGAGAATAAAACGAACGACGAAGCGAAAAGAAACGACGGAGCGAAAAGCTCCGTCGTTTTGTCAAGGGCGCGGAGCTGCTCCGCGCCCTTTATCATTGCGGGGCGGGGGATAAACGTTGTTGCGGCAAAGTTTATAAGTTATGTCTTGACAGCTCGGGCGAGATATGATATTCTATTTTACACGAGGATTTATGCTTTATAACGGGGAAATCGATGTATGATAAACGTTGTTATCGTAGAGGATGAAGTTGCGGACAGAGACGCGCTTGCGGCTTGTCTCGAAAGATACGGGAAGGAAACGGGGAAAGAATTCAACATAGTATATTTCCCTGACGCGGTCTCGCTGCTGGATAATTACGGCGCGGTATACGATATAATATTCATGGATATCGTACTGCCTAAGCTGAACGGGATGGCGGCAGCCAAAAAGCTGAGGGAAATAGATAAAAACGTCACACTCATATTCGTAACGAATATGGTGAATTTTGCGGTGCGCGGGTATGAGGTCAATGCGCTGGATTTCATCGTAAAACCCGTGGCTTACGATTCGTTTTTAATGAAGATGGATAAAGCGATAGAAGCCGTCGAAAGTAAGATGGGCGCGCATGCGGTGATACATACGGAAGGTTCTTTGAAGATCGTGTATGCGGCTGACATACGTTATATCGAAGTCATGCGTAACAGCGTGGTATATCACACGACGGGCGGAGATTACAAAATGAGAGGCTCGATGAAGGATGCGGAAAGTACCTTTTCGGGAGACGATTTCGTGCGGTGTAACGTGTGCTATCTCGTAAATCTGCGCTTTGTCAGGGAAGTGAACGGAGACGAAGTCAATGTCGGCGGCGATGTGCTCCATATAAGCAGGGCAAAGCGCAGGCATTTTTTGGAGAAGCTGACAGACTATTGGGGACGGAGGGCGTGAAATATGTATTTCGTCTCCGTCCTTTATTGGTATAAGATACTTTTTACGTTCGAACTCATAGTAAGCGAATCAATGTTCGTATACAAATTCAGACGGCGTGATAAGTTTCTGCTTCGCGCCGTTTCCGGCATATCGGTACTGCTCCTTACGGCGTTCGCAATGCCCGTTGTGGCTTTCGACGCGGCGTGGACGTCGTTCATGTTCCTGTTTTTGTTCGCTTGCATGCAGTGCGTCGTAAAGTTCTGCTTCGACGAAAATTGGTGGAATATCGTGTTTTGCGGCATAGTCGCGTATACGGTGCAGCACATGGCGTATACCGTTTCGAGCGCAGCGGGCGACATAGTAGTCGGCTTGCTGGATATGCCATTTTCGGTAGATCCGTATTCGTCGGGCAGTCCGGTAGGCGGCGGCATTGAGATATTCATATCCCTGCTCGTATATACCGTATCGTATTTCGTCGTATATTGGATATGTTATTACGTGTGCGGCGACAGGATACGCCCGAACGAGGATCTGCGAATCGGGCGTACGCACCTTATCGTGTCGGCGTGGATCGTCGTGCTCGTGGATATCGTGTTCAATCTCGTGACCGTGTATAACGATGCGGTCGACGGATTGTCGCGCTGGCTGATGCGTTTTTACGATATGCTCGTTTGTATCGTCGCGCTCATACTTCAATTCACGAGGCTCGATCACAAGGAAGTCAAGACCGAGCTTGCGGAAACGAAGCGTCTCATGCGCGAGCAGCAGAGGCAGTACGAGCTGACGAAACAGAGCATAGACATGATCAATATCAAGAGCCACGATCTGAAATATCATATACGCGCGCTCATGCGCAGCGGAGGCAGGTTCGACGAGCGCGAAATGAGCGATATCGAGCAGGCGTTGCAGATATATCAGTCGGTGGTCAAAACGGGTAACGAAGCGGTCGATACGATCCTGACCGAAAAAAGCCTTTTTTGCGAGAGCAATCATATATCGCTTACCTGTGTGATCGACGGAGCGCAGTTGGATTTCATGCGCGACGCCGACATATATTCGTTGTTCGGGAACGCATTGGATAACGCCATAGAGGCCGTAAAAGACGTCGACGAAGAAAAACGCAATATAGGGATATCCGTCAAACGGGTGGGCGAGATGGTGAGCGTGCATGTGGAAAATTATCTCGATAAACCTTTGGAGATGAACGGCGATCTGCCTCGCACCACGAAAAAGGATAAAGAATTCCACGGCTTCGGTCTTATCAGCATAAGGAACATCGTACAGAAATACGGCGGGATCATGACCGTCAAAAGAGTAAATAACACATTCAATCTGAATATCATTTTCTTCCGTAACGCCGGTACCGATCGTCCCGCGGAAATTACCGATCGTCCCGTATGAGCATATGCCGTAAAGCCGACGGTATACGCATTGTATACCGAGAATCCCGACCGTATTGAAAACGTTTTCTCTTTATCGTATAATCAAAGAGACCTGCTCGACTGGCGGGTCAAAAATATCGAAAGGAGAAAAATAGAAATGTCGGAAGGAAAAAAGAAAATGAGCAACAGAGTTTTTCGCGCGATCATGATCCCGATCATAGTCGTGCTGTTTGCTCTTATACTCGGCGTCACGATAGCCATGCACAGTTTTTCCAAAGTCATGAACTTCTGGTTCGGTGCGGGCGAGACCGTTATAACGCCGGCGGAAGGCACGGAGGATTGGAATACCGATTATTACGGTAAAAATTCCGGATCCAAAGAAAAAGCCTCGGAGAATGCCGCAAAAGTGAGCGGGCAGCTGCAGGACGAGGGCACTGTGCTCCTGAAAAACGCGGGCAACGCGCTTCCGCTCGATCAGTCGAAAGAGCGTGAGAAAAAGGTGAGCGCGTTCGGATGGTCGTTCAGCTATCCGATATACGGCGGTACGGGTTCGAATAAGCTGGATCCCGAAGGTTACATAACGCCGCAGAAAGGTCTGGAAGAAGCGGGTTTCACGGTGAACGGCGAGCTTGTTTCCGAATATACGGAATGGGCGGAAAGCTCCACTTATCAAGGTATCACAGGCATGATGGACGCCATCATGGGCAAGTACAGCGATATATCGTGCGCGGGCAGACCGATGAACGATTTTGGTTATGCCGACTGGGATGTGATCGAGATGTCGATGACGAGCGATATCGCGAATGCCGCCGCCGAATATTCGGACGTGGCTCTCGTATATCTTTCGAGGCAGGCGGGCGAGAACGGCGACGTGCCGACTACCATGGGCGCAAGCACGTTTGCGAATAGAGACGGCAGCCGCAATTTCGGATTTAACGAGGACAAACATTATCTTCAGCTCACGGACGACGAGGAGCAGCTTCTGGACAGCGTTACCGCGGCAGGCTTCGAAAAGGTGATAGTAGTCCTTAATTCGCTCAATATCATGCAGGTGGACGATCTGGAAAACGATGACAGGGTAGACGCTATACTTTGGGTAGGCGGACCCGGAGAGATCGGCTTCAGGTCTCTCGGCAATATCCTTTCCGGCAAAACGACTCCTTCCGGAAAGACTGCGGATATCTGGGCAGCGGATTTCACGAAAGACCCCACGTTCTGCAATTTTGCCGATCCCGATCATTATTATTATCCGTACATGCGCGACATAACGAAACTCAGTCACATGTACACTAATATCAACGAGACCAATACGCCGTACAAAGGCGGGGCGATGGTACAGTATGAAGAAGGAGTATACGTCGGTTACCGTTATTACGAGACCGCGCACGATATAGGGCAGAGCGGGTTCGATTACGACGAAGCGGTCACGTATCCGTTCGGCTACGGCCTGTCTTACACGACGTTCTCGCAGCGTATAGTAGGCTCTTCGCTGGACGGCGACGAAATGTCCGTTACGGTGGAAGTGAAGAACACCGGCAACAAATATGCGGGCAAGGATGTCGTACAACTGTATCTGACGCCGCCTTATCACGAAGAATACGGTATCGAAAAGTCGACGGTATCCCTCGTGGCGTTCGCAAAGACGGGCCTTATCGAACCGGGCGACGATACTACCGTGACGCTCCGTTTCACGAAGGATGACCTGACGTCTTACGATCACGAAACCAATAAGTGTTATGTCCTCGATGACGGCGAGTACGTATTCTCTCTTCGTTCGGACAGCCATACTGTCCTTGAGTACGAAGGAGAGAAGCAGACCGTTTCGTGGACGAATGCGGAGCGTAAGATATACAACGCCGAACATGACGGAGCGCGCCGCACCGAGCGCGAGGCGCAGGAAGAGCACAAAGCGGTAGACGCCGATTATACCGCGGCGGTCAACGTCTTCGACGATGCTCTTATAGATGCTGAAATGGATAAAATGACCGTTTTATCCCGTGCCGACAAATTCGCGCGCATGCCCGACGCGGTGACGGATGAGGACAGAGTGGCTTCTGCGGATCTTATAGCGGCTTTGCAGCGGTATGAAGTGAAAGAGGATCCCGCCGCGAATATGCCTGTGACGGGCGCCGATAACGGACTCAGTCTGATAGACATGCGCGGATTGGATTACGAAGACCCCGTATGGGAAGAATTGCTCGACCAGCTTTCGGTGGACGATATGCTCAAACTCGTGGAATTCGGGTACGGTACCGAGGAGATATCTTCGGTCAACGCCCGTCCCACATATGCGGCGGACAGTCCTCAGTGCTTGCAGTACGCATATTGGTCGGGCGTGGGCGGAGCGGATTCCGAGCTTCTCAATGCGTATCCCTGCCTTAACGTCATCGCCTGCACCTGGAACGTCGATCTTGCGAAAAGCATGGGCGACGCCATAGGCGAAGAGGGATCGCAGTGGGGAGTGTCCGGATGGTATGCTCCCGGGCTCAATCTCCATCGCAGTCCGTTCGGCGGCAGAAACTTCGAATACTATTCCGAGGATCCCGTGATCTCCGGTAAAATGTGCGCCGCGATGATGGAGGGCGCTTCGGCAAAAGGCCTTCTCGGCTATGTCAAGCATTTCGCGCTCAACGATCAGGAAAGCTTCCGTCAGGGGTATCTTTACGCCATGAACAACGGCGTATGCACATGGGCGGACGAACAGACTATCCGCGAACTGTACCTCAGACCGTTCGAGATCGCCGTCAAAGAGGCAAAGATGACGATAAATTACATCAACGACAGCAACGGCGGATGGGGACAGCGTACCATGAGCGCGTGCATAACGGTCATGAGCTCGTTCAACCGCATAGGATCCGAATGGGCGGGTGCGTCTTACGGGCTGCTCACGCAGATACTCCGCAACGAATGGGGCTTCCGCGGGCAGGTCATGACGGACTTCCGCAATACGCAGAAGGCGGGCGGCAGCTACTATTATATGGATAAAGACGCCATGATAGCCGCCGGCGGAGATTCCATACTTGCGACGACGGTGGACAGGACGGGCGATCCTTGGCTGGATATCGAATCGGCTACGGCAGTCAACCGTCTGCGCAACGCGTCCAAAAACGTACTTTACGCGATAGCGCACAGCAACGGCATGCAGGGTATCGCACCCGGCTCCATAGTGAGCACGAAACTTGCGCCGTGGGAGATAGTGCTCATACTCGCCAACGTGCTGATATACGCGGCGGTAGCAGGGGGCATCGTCTGGATCGTGCTGCGCACGTTGGATGAGAAAAAACATCCCGATAAGTACAAGAACAAAAAGAGAGGATCTGCCGTATAAGCGCGATCCGCGATGAATATGAAAGCCGCATGCGCGATAAACACATGCGGCTTTTGTATTTATGCATGTATGATAAGCGTGATCGGGTTCTTGTTTCAAGTTTTTGGGGAAAGAAGTGCAGGGAAAAAGGGGCTTTTTCAAAAGCCTTATTTATGATTTCAAATCGTGCTACGGTCGTTTCTTCTCCCTATCCGTGTGCGTACAGTGAAAGCATCGCCGTGCGCGCCTTCTTTTTGCGGGATAGTGGCGGAGCTTCTAATTGTAGGATTCGCAGAAAGTTCATCGGATTTTCGCGGATAGGGACGCATTTTCCGAAGCGGGCTAAGCAACAAGCGGCCGCCATAGGGTGACCCCATGGCGGCTCGGAAATGCGGTTCTCACGGACGGCAACCGATCGACATTTGCCGCATTAGCTCGGTCAGCCGCGGTGCCGAACGCCCGAAAAGACGATAGGACTTTCGTCTGACCGAAGCACATGCTTTGCATGCGCAATGTTATAATTTGTCTTGTTCGTTTTCCTGTCTTTTGCGTTCTTCCTCTTCGCGTTTGCGGGTGCGGTAGTCCTTGTAGCCGACGTTCTCGTTGTCCGCCTGGTCCCACTTCTTGCCGCCGACCGCGAGTATGCAGAGCAGCACGACGACGGTCACCGCGATGGCGATGATGGGCAGCACGAGGCGCGCC
>DXHS01000040.1 GCA_019113275.1 Candidatus Protoclostridium stercorigallinarum | reverse complement strand
CACAAGGAGCGTAAGCGACGAAGTATTACGAATCAGCTGCTTATGCCGTCTGAGCCACAGTAGCATATTTATTAAATTTTATAAACGACTTGAACCGGCGACCTGCTGCTTAGCCGAGGACGCGTAAGCGTCCGAACGCCACAAGGAGCGTAAGCGACGAAGTATTACGAATCAGCTGCTTATGCCGTCTGAGCCACAGTAGCATATTATTAAATTTTATAAACGACTTGAACCGGCGACCTGCTGCTCAGCCGAGGACGCGTAAGCGTCCGACATATCGTAACGAGCGGCAACACTTTCGCGTGCTTTGATATATTAGCATTTTCGGAAAGATTTGGCAAGCGTTTTTAAGCATTTTATAAAAAGCCGTAAAAAATTTTATCGGGCAGGCGCTTACGGGGAAAACAAGAGATCTTTATCGTGTTTCGATTGACGGAGCCGAAGGTTTATTATATAATCATGATATGGACATATCGAAGAAATATCCCGTGACCCTCGTTTGCGGGGATATAACGAAGATAAAAGCGGATGCGATCGTCAATGCCGCCAACGAAACGCTGCTGGGCGGCGGGGGAGTGGACGGCGCGATACATGCGGCGGCGGGTCCGAGGCTGCTCGAAGAATGCAGGACGCTGGGCGGGTGCCGCACGGGCGAAGCGAAACTCACGAAAGGGTACGACCTGCCCGCAAAGTACGTCATACACACGGTGGGTCCGATATATACGGACGGCGCGCGCGGCGAGAGGGCGCTTCTCGAGAGCTGTTACCGCAGCTGCATGGATATCGCAAAGCGCGAAGGCTTTCGTTCGGTGGCGTTCCCGCTCATATCCGCGGGCGTATACGGCTATCCGCGGGACGAGGCGATAGAGGTCGCGCTCACGACGCTCGCGCCGTATGCGGGCGATACCGCCGTTACGCTCGTGCTGTATTCCCGTCCGACGTACGAGGCGGCATGCCGCATAGCCGGACGGCTGTTCGAAAATGATTAAAAAACAGCGCCCGAGGCGTTTGCCTCGGGCGTTTTGCCGTATTGTTGCGATCAGACCTCTATGTCCGCGGTCGCGCGTTCGGTACGGACTTTCGCGATAAAGTCGGACACCTTCACATGATCGGGGTGGTTGGCATAGACGAAGACGTCGTCCATGCGTTTGAACGTAACGATAAGCCCCATATCGAAGTGCATGTCGCCGCCCGTAAGGCTTGCGCCCACTTCGAGGTCTACGATCTCGGGGATACGATCTTTGAGGTCGGTAAGGTCTGCGACGATCTTTGCCATGATCTCGGCTTTCGTCATATGTCCCTCGCCGTCCTTGATCTTCCACATCACGATGTGTTTTACCATATATTTTTCACCTGCCGTTGGATTTTCTTTCGAGCAACGCAAAGTCGGTATGCATATATTATATATGCTCTTCGGCGGCGGTGTCAAATATTAAATTATCCGCTTATTAAACGATTACAATCAAAATTTGACCTAAACTTTGATGAACGCTTCGAACATGTCCACGCCGGAGGGGTAATAAACGCGCGTGGTCTTTACCAGACCTTCGTTGTACGTTTCGATGCCGTTCACTTCCTTACCGCTGTCGTACATGACGAAGGGCACGGGATCGGAAACGTGGGTGCGCAGCGAGAGCGGAGTGGGGTGGTCGGGCGTGATGAGCAGTTTGAAGCGTTCCCCGCGCCTCGTCATCTCCTCGTATATAGGACCGACGACAAGCGAGTCGATGAGCTCTATGGACTTTATCTTGCCCGCTTTGTCGCCCTGGTGACCGCACTCGTCGGGCGCTTCCATGTGGATGTACACGTAGTCGTGCGTTTTTATCGCTTCGAGCGCCGCGGCGGCTTTGCCCGCGAAGTTGGTGTTTATCGTGCCGCAGGCGCCTTCGACGTCTATCGAATCCATGCCTGCGACGATGCCTATACCTTTGACGAGGTCTACGGCGCTTATGACCGCGCCTTTGAGTCCGTGCAGCTTTTCGAAAGGCGTAAAGGAAGGACGCGTGCCTTCACCCCACAGCCAGCAGCTCGTGGCGGGATTTTTGCCGCGCAGTATCCTGCTCGTGTTGAGATCCGTTCTTACGAGCACGAAACGGCTTTTGTCCTGAAAGTCGAGCAGCTCGTCCGCGTATTCGCCCTTAGGCAGGTAGTCTTTTACGGGCTTGCCGGATATATCGTGCGGGGGAGTGAGCAGCGCGCCCGTTCTGCCGCCGCGGCGCACGAGACAGTGACGGTAACTCACGCCCGCATGCAGTTCGCAGCCTTTGGGCACGATGCCCGAACGCACGAGCACGTCTATGAGTTCCGCCGCGGTCTTTGTGTCTATCTCACCCGCGCTGTAATCCTTCATCGTGAGGTCCGCATAATCGCCGCTGCCCGAGAGCGTGACGAGGTTGCAGCGGTAGGTCACGTCGTCGGGGCCCAGCTCAATACCCATGCTCGCGGCCTCAAGTGGCGAACGGCCCGTGTAGTATTTCGCGGGGTCGTAGCCCATGACCGCCATGTTCGCGACGTCGCTGCCCGGCTTCATGCCGTCGGGCACCGTTTTGGTCAGACCGCATACGCTCTTGCGCGCGATCATATCTATATTCGGTTTGTTTGCGAGCGACAGCGGCGTCTGCCCGTTTTCGTCGGGATAGTCCGCCCAGCCGTCGCCGAGTATCACTATGTATTTCATTCGATCGCTCCTTTCGTTAAATAATATCACTTTGAGGCGTTTCAGGCAAGCGTTTTTCAGGTTCTTACGCGGCGCTTTACCGCAAAAAGAGAAAGCAAAAATGCTTTCTCTTTTTGTCGACGTCGCGCTTGCGGCTATGCGCAGTCCGCTCGTTAAAGCGCATATCATTCCACGGTGACGCTTTTGGCGAGGTTGCGGGGTTTGTCGATGTCGCGCGCGAGGCGTAGAGCGGCATGGTAGGCGAGCAGCTGCATTGGCACGACCGAAACGGCGGGGGATATGAGGTGGGGCACATCGGGTATGCGCAGCGCGAGATCGGCGGCGGCAGCCACTTCGTCGTCGTGAGTGACGGCTATCACGCGCCCGCCGCGCGCTTTGACGGTGGCGGCGGTGAGGAGGGTCTTGTCTTTGAGTGCGGGGTCGGTGTGCACGAGCACGACGGGCGTGCCCTCCTCTATGAGCGCGATACTACCGTGTTTGAGCTCGCCTGCGGCAAGCCCGATCGCGGGGATATAGGTTATCTCGCGCAGTTTGAGCGCCCCTTCGAGCGCCGCGCCGACGTCCGCCCGTCTGCCGATGAAGAACGCGGCTTTATCGGGCGCGAACAGCTCCGCCGCGGTTTCTGCGTCCGCTTCGGCGGCAAGCGCTTTTTCTATCGCCGCGGGCAGGCGGCGTACCTCGTCGCGTAGAGCGCCCCTCGCGAGCATGGCGGCGAGAGCGGCGACCTGCGACGTGAACCCTTTGGTGGTTGCGACGGATATTTCGGGACCCGCCTGAGTGAGCGCACAGCGCCGGCATACGCGGGTGAGCGAACTGCGCGGCACGTTGGCTACCGCCAGCAGCGACCAACCCCGCGCGGCTGCTTCGCGTGCGGCGGCTACGGTGTCGGCGGTCTCGCCCGACTGGGATATCGCGACTGCCGTCCTGCCGCGCCCGCTCAGCTTTTCCGTGAGCAGGAACTCTCCCGCGGTGAACGCGGAAGCGCCGCGGCGGGCGGAATGCTCGGCGAGCGGCAGAACGGAAAGCGCCGCATTGTACGACGAGCCGCAGCCTATGAACGCCAGACTGCCGCTCAGTCGCCGTCGGGAAAGCGATTCTATCGTGCGCGCCGCCGCCCCGGGCTGTTCGGCTATCTCCTTCATCATGTAATGCGCGTATCCCGCGGTCCCGTGAGAGCCGACCGCGAATCCGCTTATGCGCCCGGGCGAAACGCGTTTGCCGTTTTCCCATACCCTCGCTCCCGCGGGGGAGATACGCGCGTATTGCCCGTCGCCGAGCAGCAATGTATCGCCCTCGGCGGCGCACCCGTCCGAAGCCACGCCGCACCTGCCCGGGCTCACGCCTATTATGAGCGGGCTCGAACGGCGGAAGGCGTAAATGACGTCTGGCTCGCCCGCGTGCAGCGCCGCCACCGCGAACGAGCCTTCGAGCATTTCTGCGGTACGACGGACGGCGGAGATGACGTCTCCGTCAAAGAACAGCTCGAGCAGGTGTGCGATGAGTTCGCTGTCCGTGTCGGAAACGGGCGATATACCGCGATCTTCGCACAGTTCGCGAAGTTTTCGGCAATTTTCGATCACGCCGTTATGCACGACGGCGAACCGTCTGCCGAAAGAAAGATGCGGATGGCAGTTGATCTCGGTGGGGCTGCCGTGCGTCGCCCAGCGAGTGTGCCCTATGCCGCAGCGCGCGTCGGTGACTACGCCGCGCAGCTTCTCTTCCAGCTTCGCCACTCGTCCCACCGATCTTATGACGCGCAGTCCGCCGCTTTCGGCGAGCGCAACGCCCGCCGAATCGTAGCCGCGGTATTCCAGCTTTTCCAGCCCTCGTCCGAGCGCCGTCGTTATGTCGTCCTCTCCGGTATATCCAACGATCCCGCACATACCCGTATCTTATGCCCGCACATCGCCGCGCGTGACATATTCCGCCGTTTTGCCGCATATCCGTAGAGGTATGAAGTATTTCGGCACGGACGGCATCAGGGGGATATACGGCGAAGGCATGACGGAAGACCTCGCTTACCGCGCGGGCAGGGCGCTCGCTTACGTTTTCGGCGGGCGGGCTATCGTCGGCAGGGATACGCGCTCGTCCGGACCCGCGATAGAAGGCGCGCTCGCCGCGGGGCTGACTGCGGGCGGGGCGGACGTATGTCTCGCGGGGGTGCTGCCCACGCCCGCGACCGCGCTCCTTACGGGCACGCGCGGCTGCAGCTTCGGCGTGGAAGTGAGCGCATCGCACAACCCGCCCGAGTACAACGGGCTGAAAGTGTTCCTGCCCGGCGGGCGCAAGATTCCGAGGGGGACGGAGAGCGCCGTGGAATACTGTATGGACAACGCGCCTCCGTGCTCGCCGCGCGGCGTGAGAACGGAGTGGCGGGGAGGCGAGGACGAGTATGTGTCTTATGTCGTGGGACGGGTGTACGATCTCGCGTTGTCCGCTGGTCTGTCCGCAGACCTCGGCGGGATGAAACTGCTGCTCGACCACGGCGGCGGAGCTGGAAAGAACGCCGCCGAACGGGTGCTCACCGCTCTCGGTGCGGAAGTGCATATATTATGCGAGGACTGCCGCGGCGAATGTATAAACGTGCGGTGCGGCGCGCTGCACCCCGAGGCGATGTGCAAAGAGGCGGCGGGGTACGACCTTGCGGCGGCGCTGGACGGCGACGCAGACAGGCTCGCGCTTTACTGCCGCCGTATGCTCGCGGGAGACGAGGTGCTGTACAATCTCACGCGCTATCCGCTCGGCGACACCGTCGTGGGAACGGTGCTCACCAACAGCGCTCTCGGCGAGCGGCTGGCGGGGCGGGGCATGCGTCTCGTGCGCACGGACGTGGGCGACCGCAACATAAGCGAGGTCATGAGCGTGCTGGGCGCGAAGCTGGGCGGCGAGCCGAGCGGTCACTTCATCATAGGCGGCGGGAGCGGCGACGGAGTGCTTTCGGCGGCTGCCGTCGCGGCGCTTGCGGCGAGCGGGGGACTGCATACGCTGAACTGCCGCAGGCAATGCTCGGCGGATATACCTGTAGTCCGCGGCATGCCTCTCCCGTCCGCGATCGCTCGGGCTGAGAGGGAAGCGGGGAGGCTCGCGGAGCGAGTGGTCATACGACCGAGCGGCACCGAACCCGTGCTGCGCGTGATGGCGGAAGGGGGCGACGCGGAAGGCGCGATCGCCCTTGCGCGGGAGATGCTCGCGTGAGCGTGTGGCAGGCTCTCATACTCGGCGCGGTGCAGGGGATAACGGAATTTCTGCCCGTGTCCAGCAGCGGGCATATCCTGCTCGTCGGGCGGCTGCTCGGCGTGCGTGCGGGCATGCTCTTCGAGGTCATGATGCACGTCGGCACGCTGCTTGCGGTCGTCATCGTGTTCCGCAAAGAGCTGCTCGAGCTCTTCCGCCCGCCGCTCACGCGGCTTTTGCTGCTGCTCCTCGCGACGCTGCCCGCGGGGATCGCGGGCGTGCTCCTTTCGGATGCGATCGATCGCGTTTTCGGCGGCGGAGAGTGGCTGTTTTTAACGTTCGCCGCCAGCGCGGCGCTCGTAGTGCTCACGCGGCATGTGCTGCTGCGGAGAGAAGCGCGCGGGATGCTCGGCAGACGGACGGATCTCGGCATAGCCGCGGCGATGGGCTTCGCTCAGGCGGCGGCGCTGCTTCCCGGTCTGTCGCGCAGCGGCACCGTGATATGCGCGGGTACGGCGGCGGGCGGGGAAGCGAAGGACGTCACGGCGTTCGCATTCCTTATGAGCATACCCGTGATCGCGGGCAGCGCGATCCTCGGTGCGTGCGGCGGGCTGACGGGCGGCGAAGGCGCGTTGCAAACGGCGGTCGGCTGCGCGGCGGCGTTCGCGACGGGCGTGCTTTCCGCCCGTTTCATGAAAAAAGGTGTGGGCGGGAGAGCGGGCGGACTGCTTGCTGCGTACCTTACGGGGCTGTCGCTGCTCTCGCTCACTCTCGAACTGCTGTGACGTATTTTCCTTTCCGCACATATATATGGCGGGAGGGATATCATGGCGATAGCGGTATTGTTCGGAGGAAGGTCGTGCGAGCACGACGTGAGCATAGTCACGGGGGTGCAGGCGCTTTCGGCGCTCAAAAGCTATAAGCCGCTGCCCGTGTATATAGACGCGGAAGGGCGCTGGCATACGGGCGGGGCTCTTTTTACCGTGCCCGGAGTGCGCGCGGGGAAGGGGCTGAAAAGCGTTTACATGAGCCCGGGGAGCGATATATTGCGCTACCGTTCGGGCAGGGCGGCGGCGAGGATAGACGTCGCCGTACTGTGTTGTCACGGCGCGGGCGGCGAGGACGGTTCGCTGCAAGGCTTTCTCGAGCTGTGCGGCGTGCCGTATACGGGAGCGGGAGTGCTTCCGAGCGCGGTATGCCTGGATAAGGCGGAGTTCAAAGCGCGGGCGGCTTCGCTCGGTTTTCCCGTGCTGCCGCATGCGTCGTTCACGCGCAGGGAGTGGAACGAAGATATCTATTCGGTCGCCGAGCGCATAAACGCCGTCGGCTATCCGCTCATGGTAAAGCCTTCGCGGCAGGGATCGAGCATAGGCATATCCCCGGCGAAAGACGAGGCGGAGCTCGTCGCCGCGGTGCGCACCGCCCTGCATTTCGATAACGCGATCGTGGCGGAAAAACTGCTCGAAGGCTTCCGCGAGCTGAGTTGCGCCGCGCTCTCTGACGGTAAAAATATCGAGATCAGCCGCGTCGAGGAGCCCGTGGGCTGGAAAAAATTCCTGACTTACCGCGACAAGTACGCGGGCAAACACGCGGTGCGCCGCCGCCTTCCCGCGGATATCCCCGAAGAGACCGAGAAAAAGGTGCGGGAAATGACGGGCAAGCTGTTTTCCGCGTTCTCGCTCGCGGGCGTCGCGCGCGTCGATTTCCTGCTGGCGGCGGACGGGGAACTTTACGTCAACGAGGCGAACACCGTGCCCGGCTCGCTCGCCGAGTACCTCTTCGCGGCGTCCGGCATGAGCACGAGCGAGTTTTACCGCAGGCTGCTCGCTTCGGCGCGGGCGGAAGCGGAGGAGCGCAGGCTGCTCGTCTACCGCTTTTCGCCGGCACTGACCGCGGAAAAGTAACGCGGACCGAGCGTTTTGCGCCGCAATGCGGCAAAAATTTTTTCAAAAGGTATTGATTAACCGCTCAAAATATGATAAAATACAAAAGAAGTAAGTCGTAAGGGGAAGAAAATGAACATAGCGATCGTAGAAGACGACAATGCGGCGGCGACCGTTATAAGCAGCTTCGTCGCGCGGTACGCCGCGGAGAATTCCGTCGAGCTGAGCGCGAAGCGTTACGAAACGGCGGACGCGTTCCTGGCGGATACCGAAACGCGTTACGCCGTGGTGCTTTTTGACGTGAAGATGCCGGGCACGAGCGGTATGGACGCGGCTTTCGAATTCCGCAAAAGGGATAAAGCCGCCTCCGTGCTGTTCATCACGAGCATGGTCCAGCTCGCGCAGAAAGGGTACGAGGTGGACGCCGTCGGCTATCTCGTCAAACCCGTTAAGTACTATGACTTCGCGCTCAAATTCAAAAAAGCGCTCGAGCTGTATACGCTCAACGAAAAGCGCAACGTCACGATAACCGTGCCGGGCGGTATGTGCCGTATCTCCATGGACAAGCTGATATACGTGGAGATAGTCAACCACCGTCTGCGCTACCACCTCGTGGACGGCGTTATCGAGATGAGCGGCGTGCTTTCGGAGGCGGAGAAAGAACTTTCGGGCTACGGCATGCTGCGCTGCAACAGCTGCTATCTCGTCAATCCCGTGTTCATACGCGCGGTCAAGGGCAACGACCTGTATATAGGCGACGAGGTGCTGCGCATAAGCCGCCCCAAGCGGCAGAAATTCCTCGAACAGCTCACCGAGTGGTTCGGGGGGGGGGTCGCTAAACCATGAACGGCGTGGTTACGAGCGCCGCGTTCCCCGCGTTCGGCGAACTGCTGGGGATGTATGCCGGCATAATATACGAATTCATATTCGAGCTTTACGTTTTTTACGCGATATTCTCCGTGGGGCTGACGAGGCGAAGGTATTTCGCGCTGCGCGTCGCCGTCGGGCTCGCCGCGATGGCGGTAGTCGGCTTCGCGGCTATCTCGCTGTACCATATCATAGGGGAAACGGTGTGGGGAAGAGTGCTCATATACTTCGCGCTGTTCGTGCTCAGCGTGGTGCACTTCAAACTGTGTTTCGACGAGAACCTGTGGGTGACGCTCTTTTGCTGCGATATGGCTTACGCCGCGCAGAACCTCGTGTATAAAGTGATACTCGTTATATGGTGCGCGCTCCTCGAATGGGGCTTCGGTCCCGAAGCGTGGCTGTACCGCGTCATCTACTATTCGCTTTTCGCGCTCGGCGCCGTCGCCGTGTATTTCCTGATCGCCCGCCGCACGCGCAAGTATATGCTCAGGCGAAAGCAGGACTACCGCACGATAATCGTATCCTTCGTCATACTTGCGGTCACCGTCATCCTCTGTTCGCTGGAAGACGTCAATTTCGCACACCTGTCCGGCTGGCAGGAGAATGCGTTCGATAAGTTCGAGTATTACATTTTGCGGCAGACGGGCAATCTGTTCTCCATCGTGTGCTGTCTGATAGTGCTCGCATATCTTTCGGGCGTGCTCGAGCGGCGCGATCTCGAAGAGGAACTTCGCTACGTGCAGTATAACGTGGCGCAGATGAAGCAGCAATACGAGATATCCAAAGACACCATAGAGCAGATAAACATCAAGTGTCACGACATGCGTCATAAGGTGCGCAAGCTCGTCGCGGGCGGCGATGACGGCACTCTCGAAGAAGAGCTGCGCGAAGCGATCAATATCTACGACGCGAACATCCGCACGGGCAACAAAACGCTGGACGTCATCCTTACCGAAAAGAGCCTCATATGCGAAAAGCGCGGTATAACGCTGTCGTGCATGGTGGACGGTGAAAAACTCGGCTTCATGCGCGAGGACGACCTGTATTGCCTTTTCGGCAATATCATAGATAACGCCGCCGAAGCCGTCGCGGCATTGGAGGATACCGAAAAACGCGTGATAAACCTCACATGCGTGGAGCGCGGCGAGATGATAGTCGTGGAGGAAGAGAACTATTACGAGGGCGACCTCGAATTCGAGGACGGCTTGCCGCAGACCACTAAGGCGGACAAGATGTACCACGGATACGGCGTGCGCAGTATTCGTATGATCGCCCGTCAGTACGGCGGCGAGATGTTCGCCCGCGCCGAAAACGGCGTCTACTACCTGCGCGTATTGCTTGCCCGCGCGGGATAGAGGTCTTTATTCCGAAAAATTTTTAAGGTGATTTCAAATTGAAATCACCTTAAAATATTTTTCGTCATTTCAGGCGCGAAAAGCGCGGCTCGATCCTTGCGCACGGCGAAGCGTGCGCTTCGGTCAGACGCAGTCCGCACCGTCTTTTTTGGCGGTTAGCACCGCGGCTGATCGAGCTGTTGCGGTACGAAGCAAGCGTTTTTCGTCGGAAGTCGGTCGGTTGCCGTCCGCGAGGACCGCGTTTTCGGGTCGCCATAGGGTCACCTTATGGCGACCATTTCCGCGTCCGCTCATTCCGAAAACGCGGTTTCTACCTAAAAAATCCGATGTGTCTGCTGCGAATTCTGTTATTCGTTGCGAATACGCGCAGGAACTTAAAATGAAGTGCCGCGCGAAAGCGCGGACATAATTAAAGCCTTCCCTGATTGGTCAGGGAAGGTGGTGCGCCGCAGAGCGCCGAAGGCGCGAACGGTGCACCGGATGAGTCAAGGAAGAAACAAAACACGCAAAGCCTGCCCGTCATATACAAACTTTTGACTCACCCGGCTCGCAGCCGCACTGACGTGCTTCGTGCTCGCCACCCTCTCTAACAATTCGAGAGGGCTGTTTCTGACTCGCATTCGCTCGTGAAATTTTATCCCGCGCGGGAGCGCGGTCATTATGAAAGCCCGCTCTGATACCTTCGGCGGCGTTCGCCGCCGTGGACGGCTCGGCTGAGAAGAGAGGGCTGTTATAGACTCGCTTTATAGCTCGTAAATTAAATCCTCCGCGCGACGTTATCGACGTGCGCGCCTGCATTTCGCGTGACGGCGCAACAAGCAACATTTACGGATATTCCGTCAAGACGGTCGCGCGGCGTCAGCGAAATAAGCAAAAATACATTTGCTTATTTCGCGGTGAAACGCCGCGCAACCATAACAGTTTGCGAAATAAATATGCAGATTAAGGATACCGTATTGACGGCACCCCTTTTTTTATTTTATAGTACGGTCGGATGAACTTCCGAAATGTCAGGAGACGAATAGCGTATGCGCATGATAAAAACAATAAGGAACATATCGGCATTGCTCCTCGCCTCGGCGATGATAGCGGTCGGCTTTACCGCGTGCACGGTATATTTCGGCGACAAAACTCCCGGATCGGGCGGCGAGGGACCGGGCGTTACTGCTCCCGCCGAGGATCTCGAAGGCATACCCGAGCGCCCGGACGGCGAAGTGACCAAGCTCTTCGATTTCGCAGGCAAGACGGATCTTTCCTCTCTCGAAGGCTGGCATGCGGCAAACGGCTACGGCAACGATCCGAGCCTGTTTGGCTGCAAATGGAGTTGGGACAACGTGTGGGTGGACGACGACGGTCTGCTGCGGCTGGAGCTGCGCGAACCGAACGGCGACGGCAATATCACGGG
>DXHS01000039.1 GCA_019113275.1 Candidatus Protoclostridium stercorigallinarum | reverse complement strand
ATACAAACTTTTGACTCACCCGGCTCGCAGCCGCACTAACGTGCTTCGTACTCGCCACCCTCTCTAACAATTCGAGAGGGCTGTTTTAGACTCGCTGCGCTCGTAAACTATTAAATATCCCGCGCGGAAGCGCGGGCACCTTATGAAAGCCGTCCCCTGAGGCAGGGGAAGGTGGCGAGCACAAAGCGTAAGCGGCTGCGAGCCGGAAGGGGTTGAAGTCTGTACGGCGGATAAGCATGATATAACGGTCAAACTCGTACACTTACCGGACCTCAACCCCTATCGCCCCGTGCGGGGCACTTCCCCCTGCCGCAGGGGGCAGCTTTTCGGACTCGCTTGCGCTCGTGAACAAATTGAATCTTCCGCGTCACGTCGCCGACGTGCGCGCCCTCTTTTTGCGGGAAACCGACGGAGAAACAATTGCAGAATTCGCAGAAAATGTGCCGTATTTTCGTCAACACCGAAGCGCACGCTTCGCCGTGCGCAAGGGGCGGAGACGGCGATATTTTCGTCTGTTATGACGAAAAATATTTCAAACAAATTTTATCTTAAAATTAGTTTGAAAATTTTTCGGAATAAAGATTCACTCTATGCACAGGATATAATTGGCGTCCTCGTCGAGGAGCTTGCATAAGTTAGCCAGCGTGTCGAGAGCAGGCATTTTCTTGCCGCGCAGATAACAGGATATCTGTTGGTGCCTTATCCCGAGCTTCTGTGCTATTTCGCTCTGCGTCATACCGCTGCTCTTTATGGCTTCCGCTATCCTTCCGCGTATCTGTTCGAGAGTTATCATCGTTTTACCTCCGTCCGTATATAAATAATGCACCCATAGGGTGCAAGAATACTTGACTTGCACCTATTGGGTGCGATAAAATTTTATCGACGACCATCATCCGAAAGGGGAAAGCGATGAAAATTTATACCCGGTGCCTATTTTGCGCCTATTTCGAGAGATATTATCCTATGGGGGATCCGCCGCGGGATCCGAACACGGGGCGGTGTTTTGCCTTGCACCGCGACGTAGCGACGGGATATATATGCGATAAGTTCGTGCTGCGTGATCTTTGGGCGGCTGAAGGTCTGCCGGGATCCCGCGAAGAGCGCAAAGAAGGGGATAGGGCGGACAGGTCGATACTGCTCCGCGTCCGCGCGGGAAATCCGCTTGACAACGGACCGCGCGGCGGGTATAATATCCGTATAACCGATATAAAGGATAGGAAACATGAATAAGGATAACAATAACGACAAGATCATCTTCCGTTTTCTGTTCCTGCTGACCGTGGCGGCGATACTTGCCTGCGCGGCGCTCATCGTGTTCACGTTCATCACGGTGGACGAGCTGGGACTGTGGCAGTGCCTTATGATAGCCGTTATGGTGATCGGTCTGGTCGCGCTTACCGCGATAACGGTGCGCAAAGGGCTCAAGGCTTACGGAAGGCAGTAAAAGGGAATGCCATTTTTGACCAAGCGGCGAACGACCTTCGCCGCTTGACGGTTAAATAACGGGGGATGAACGAATGAAGACCGCGCTTTACCGCAAATACCGTCCGTCGACGTTCGACGGGGTCATAGGTCAGGACGTCATCGTTTCCACGCTCGTGCATCAGATAGAGCGGGGAACGCTTTCGCACGCCTACCTTTTCACGGGCAGCAGAGGCACGGGCAAGACGAGCTGCGCCAAGATATTCGCGCGTGCGGTCAACTGCCTGCACCCCGTCCATGGCAGCCCTTGCGGCGAGTGCGAAGCGTGTAAGGCGCTCGCGTCGCCTTCCAATCTCGATATCGTGGAGATGGACGCGGCTTCCAACAACGGTGTAGACAAGATACGCGAGCTGCGCGAGAACGTCGACTACATGCCTTCGGTGGGCAGGTATAAAGTATACATCATCGACGAGGTGCACATGCTTTCGTCGGGAGCGTTCAACGCTCTGCTCAAAACGCTGGAAGAGCCGCCCGCGCACGTCATATTCGTACTGTGCACGACGGAAGTGCATAAGCTGCCCGCGACGATACTTTCGCGCTGCATGCGTTTCGATTTCCGCCTCGTGCCGTCGGATAAGCTGGAAAAGCTCGTAGCCGACATCTACGCCCGCGAGGGGGTGAAAGCGGAGGACCGCGCGATAGCGCACATAGCGCGCATGGGCGAGGGCAGCGTGCGCGACACGCTCTCCGTCGCCGACAGGTGCATGAACGCCGCGGACGGTACGCTGACTTACGAACAGGTGCTGGACATCACGGGTGCGGGCAGCACGGAGGAAACGGCTTCGCTCGCAGAGTCCGTTATAAACGCGGACGCGCCCGCCGTGGTGCGCAAGACCGAAGAGCTCGCCTCGCGCGGCAAGAGCCCTTCGCAGATAGGCAGGGAGCTCACCGTGCTCGCCCGCGACCTCATACTCATTATATCCGGCGCGGAAGAGGACGTGACGGCGTCGCCCGAAAACAAGGAGAGGCTCAAAGAGCTTGCCGCGCGCACCAACGTTTCGTTCCTCGTGCGGTTCGTGCGGGAGCTCGGCGCGAGCGAAGCGGAGCTGCGTTATTCGTCGTCGCCGCGCATAGTGCTCGAATGCGCATTGCTTTCGCTGTGCGCTCCGTCGCTCCCAACGCATAGCGGCGAGCCTTCGCCGGGGCGCGCCGCGGAGACCGTTCCCTCGGGGAACAAGGCGACCGAAGAGGTAAGACCCGCGCAGGGCGAAGAGCCCGCCGCGCGGCGCGAGGACATGAAAGCCGTGGGCGTCCTCGGACATCTGCGCCGCGCGCTGCGCACGCGCGGGGAGCTGAGGCTGTTCGGCGAGTACGCCGCATTGCCCGACGATTGCGTGCGGCTGGAAGGCGGCGACTTCGTCGTGCTCGTGCAGAAAGCGTCGCTCGCGGTGTTCGGCGACGAGAACAATATGCGCGTGGTGCAGGCGTGCCTCGGCGATCTCGGAGGGCTGCGCCTCGTCGTGCGCGAACTTCCGCCCGCGTCGGAGAGCCGTCTGGACATGCTCGTCCGTTGCGCGGCGGGGCTGGAAACGGAGATAACGGACGGCAAGGGAAGAAAACTGCGGCGGTAAACGCGCCGGCAGAGATAACGATAACGTAAATTTCGGAGGTAAACGATATGTCCAAGCACGGCGGATTCGGTTTCGGCGGCGGCATGAACATGCAGTCGCTGATGCAGCAGGCGCGCAAGATGCAGGAACAGATGGAAAAAGCAAAGCAGCAGCTCGAGGAAGCCGAGCTCACGGGCAGCGCGGGCGGCGGGCTCGTCACCGTCACGGTAGACGGAAACGGAGCGATGAAGGGCGTGACGATCAAGCCCGAGGCGGTGGATCCCGACGATATCGAGATGCTCGAGGATCTCATCATCGCGGCGTACAACGAGGCGGCGCGCGCGGCGGAGGAGATGAAAGAGTCCGTCATGCCCGCGGGCGTGGGGATGTAAAAAGCGCGATGAACAGTCTGGATAAACTTGCGCACGAGTTCGCCAAGCTGCCCGGAGTGGGCGCCAAGACCGCCATGCGTTACGCCTACGCGGTCATCGGCATGAGCGAAGCGGACGCGGCGGAATTCTCCCGCGCGATAACGGACGTCAAGACCAAAGTGCATTATTGCCGCGAGTGCGGCAACTTCACCGAGGACGACGTGTGCGATATATGCCGCAAACGCCCTAAGGACGTCATATGCGTGGTCACATACCCCAAAGACGTGGCGGCGATGGAAAAGTCCCGCTGTTTCGGCGGAGTGTATCACGTATTGCACGGCACGATATCCCCGCTCTCGGGGCGGGGAGCGGACGACATCCGCATAAAAGAGCTGCTTGCCCGCCTTTCGGGAGTGAAAGAGGTCATACTCGCGACTAATCCGGACGTCGAGGGCGAAGCGACCGCGATGTATATCGCGGCGCTCATAAAACCGCTCGGCATAAAGGTGACGCGTATCGCCCAGGGCGTGAGCTTAGGCAGCGATATAGAGTACGCCGACGAGGTTACTCTTACGAGAGCGATAGAATCGAGGGTGGTCCTGTGACCGCCCTCGTTCCTTTTGCCGCCCGCCGCGCGGCGGTTTTGCGGTCCGTCGCTCACGGACGGTCGGGGAGCGACCGCTCGTGCCGCCTGGGCGACCGCTCGTGCCGCGGGGTTGCTTTTTACCGCCGCGTATGTTAATATAGTATATAACATTTGTCACGGAGGGAGAAGATGCTGAATATAGCGGTGGCGGACGACGAAGAGGAGAGCGTGGAGCGGCTCAGGCGGCTTCTCGAGCGGTATTTCGAAGGGAAAAAGGACGCGTATTCGCTCACCGTTTTCGGCGACGGCGCGGAACTGACGGAAAATTACCGCCCGCAGTACGATATCATCTTTCTGAATATCGAGATGCCGCGCATGAACGGCATGGAAGCCGCGCGCAAGATACGCAGGGCGGACTGCGACGTCGTCATCATATTTCTGACGCGCATGGCGCAGTACGCGATAAAAGGCTACGAGGTGGAAGCGCTCGATTTCCTCGTCAAGCCCGTTTCCTATGCGGATTTCGAGGTCAAATTCGGCAGAGCGGTCCGCAACGCGGCGAGCAGAACGGACGACAAGATAGAGATACGCATGGACGGCAGCTGCATGTGGCTCCCCGTTTCGCAGATATATTATATCGAGGTCATAAAGCACGATCTCATATATCATACGAAGCAGGGGGAGTACCGCACGCGCGGAAGTTTGGGTGAGGCGGAGAGCAGGCTCTCGCGTTACGGGTTCCGTCTGTGTTCGCGCTATTGCCTCGTCAACATGAGGCACGTTCTCGGCGTATACGACTGGTACATACTCGTAGGCGAGGACAAGATAGAAGTCAGCAGGCGCAAACGCCGCGAGATAATGCTGGCTCTCATGGATCGTTACGAACGGGGAGAAGGCGTATGATCGATCTCCTCTTTTCGCGGTACGGGCAGACGAACAATTTTTTCTATCTGTTCGCGTTCGTGCTCGCGCTTTGCCTCGGCTGCGAGAAGCGCAGGCACTTCGCGCTGCGCGCGGCGGCGGGACTCGTCGCGGGGACGGCGCTCGCGTATCTGTATTCCTTTATCCCCGGATCCGCGAACACTATGGCGCTGCTGTATATCGTCAAGTACTTTCTCTGTTTTTTCATGGTGTATCTGTGCATGGAAGCGGCGTATAAGAGCAGAGCGGGGCGGCTGCTGTATTTTTCGATATGCGGATATTCCTTCCAGCACCTCGCGTATTCGCTGGCGCTCATCGCGGGGGCGCTGTTTTCGATAGAAGTCGGCACGCGGCTGTACGTTCTCGCGGAGTTCCTCGTGACCGCAGCGACGTTCGCTTTCATGTTTTTCGTATACCGCCGCCTGATCGCCCCCGCGGCTGCGTTCGTGGAGGATAAACTGCTTTTGCCCTTTGCGCTGCTGCTGACGTTCGCCGTGGTGATGAGCGTGCTCGGGTTCGGGCAGAACGACAGAACGGTGCGTATGCTGCTCGGCGGGTATGCCGCGCTGCTTTGCGTGACGCTCCTCTACGCGATGTACAAGATCGCGCGGGCTTCGCTCGCCGTAGCCGAAAAGCAGACGGTGCAGGCGCTCTCGGCAAAACAGAAAGAGCAGTACGACGCGTACAGAAAGAATATCGACTACATAAACGCGAAGTGCCACGATCTTAAAAAGCAGATAGGATATCTGCGCGGCAACGTTTCGGACGAAAAGATAACCGAAATGCAGCGCGCGATAAGCATTTACGATACGGCTGCGGACACGGGCTGCAAGACGCTGGACGTCATACTTTCCGAGAAAGGCTTGCAGTGCGAACGCGAGAAGATATCCTTTACGTATATGGCGGACGGCTCGCTCGTGGATTTCATGGATCCCGTGGATATCTGCGCGATATTCTGCAACCTGTTGGACAATGCCGCCGAAGCCGCGTCCGCCGTGCCCGATCCCGAACGCCGCATCATAACGCTCCGCGTGACGCGCATGGGCAATCTCGCGCACATAGCCGTAGGCAACAGCTGCGTTTCGGCTCCGAAAGGGGGAGACTTCGCCACTACCAAAGCGGATAAAACGCTCCACGGCTTCGGACTGAAGAGCGTGCGCGCGTCCGTGAGCGCATACGACGGCGAAATGAAGATATACGCGCGGGACGGAACGTTCGACGTGGATATCCTCATCCCTTTACGGGCAGAATAAAAACGATCGTGTTTACCCCGCGCGCGACAATATAGTCACGCGCGGTTTTTCGGATTTAGGACCGCCCGTGCCTTGTGGCGTTCCGCTCATGCCTACCCCCTTGAAATCCGTTTATTCGCGGGATATAATGTACGCAAATCCCGAAAATAAAAGGAGAAAAGGAATGAAAAGCAAGTTTTTTATCGTCAACACGATAATATGCGCCGTATTGATCGCAGCGTTTATAGCGTTCAATATCGTTCTCGCATATTCGTTCGACCTGCTGTCGATGTACTTCGGCAATATGGGTCTCGACCTCGATAACCCCGAGACGGAAGCCGCGCAGGCGGAGTCCAAGGCGTTTACCGAGGAGATAGTCAAAGAGGGCGTCGTGCTCCTCCGCAACGAGAACGAAGCTCTTCCGCTCAAAGCGGGGAACATCGATCTCTTCGGCTGGTCTACGGTCGATCCCGTCGTCGGCGGCAGCGGCGGCAGCGGCGGCGCGAGCGGCGCGAACGTGAACATCAGGACGTCGCTCGAAAACGCGGGGTTCAAGGTCAACGAAGATCTTTACGACATGTATGTCGATTACGGCGGCAGCCGCTCGGGAGATCCTACGAATCCCAATAATATCTACGGTACGTACACGCCTAACTTCGTGATCCCCGAGCCGTCCGTTTCGGATACTTCGGTCTATACGTCCGAACTTCTTGCGGAAGCGAAGGAGTTTTCCGACGTCGCGATGGTAACGTTCGGCAGAACGAGCGGCGAGGGCTTCGATCTTCCGCATAAGTATCTCGAGATGACGCAGGAGGAAAAAGACCTCGCCAAGTATCTGACGGATAATTATTCCAAGGTGATAGTCCTCCTCAACGCAAACGCGCCGATGGAGATAGGCTACCTCGAAGATATAGGCGTGGACGCGATACTGTTCATGCCCGGTCCCGGCAAAGAGGGCATAAGCGCGCTCGGCAAGATACTTAACGGTACATACGTTCCTTCCGGCAGGCTCGTGGATACGTTCGCTTACGAACACGAATCCCTTCCCGCGTATTACTATGCGAACCGCCCGGGCAGCTTCGTTTACGAGGATTACAAGGACGCCGCGCTCGGTCAGAACCATTACGAGAGAAGGTATTACGTCGACTACGTCGAAGACATTTATGTGGGCTACAAGTGGTACGAGACCGCTGCGGCGGAAGGTTTCCTTGATTACGACGAGACCGTCCAGTACCCCTTCGGTCACGGATTGTCGTACACGACTTTCACCAAAGAAGTGACGGACGTGCGCGGCGACCTGCGTTCGGACGAGATAGAGGTGGACGTCAAAGTCACCAATACGGGCGACGTCGCCGGCAAGGACGTCGTACAGATATACGTTACTCCGCCGTACACGGACGGCGGTATCGAAAAGGCTTACGTAGACCTCGTGGGCTTCGCGAAGACGGGCGTCATCGAGCCTGACGGCAGCGCCACGGTGACCGTGAAGGTAGATCCGTTCGAGATCGCGTCCTATGATTGGGACGACGCCAACGACGACGGCGAAACGGGATATATCCTGGAAAAGGGCAAGTACGAGCTCAAACTCATGGAAAACTCGCACGACCTTATCGCGGTGGCGGAGGAGTATGAGCTCGGCAGCGATATCCTTATCACCGAAGATCCCGTGACGGGCGCGGAGATAAAGAACCTTTTCGACGACGCTTCCGGACAGGACGAGACCGAACCCGTAGAGTATCTCTCGCGTGCGGACTTTAAGGGGACGTATCCCGAAGCGCATGAGGTGCCGGACGTCATAGAAACGGATCTCGTGGGAAGAAAGCAGAGCAAGGCGGTCACCGACTCCACGGATCTCGGCTGGGAAGAGGAGAAGAACGTCGAGAAGATAACGACGGGCGCGGACAACGGTCTGACGATAGACGACCTCGACGGTCTGACGTACGAAGACCCCGAATACAAAGAGCGCATGCAGCTCCTCTTGGATCAGCTCACGATCGAGGATATGGAGACGATGATATGCAACAACAACTATAAATTCGCACCGATCGAGTCCATAGGCTTCGAGGGCATGACGACGGGAGAGGGGCCGCAGGGGCTCAGCGCCTGGATGTCCGGCATAAGCGGCGTCAATTTCCCCGTGGCGATGATGGTGGGGCAGACATGGAATACGGAGATAGCCGCGGAGGAAGCGCGTATGTTCGCTCGTGAAGCCCGTGCCGCGGGTGTGGGCGCATACATGGCTCCCGCTACGAATATCCACAGGACGCCTTATTCGGGCCGCAACTTCGAGTATTACAGCGAGGACGGTTTCCTCGCGGGCAAGATGGCGGCGGCGGTCACGTACTCCGCGAGAGAAGAGGGCATCATAATGTACGTCAAGCACTTCGGGCTCAACGATCAGGATTCTTATCGCGGCGAGAGATTCACGTCCATATATACGTGGTGCAACGAGCAGGCGATGAGGGAGATATACCTCAAACCTTTCGAGATAGCGGTAAAAGAGGGCAGAACGCTGGGTATCATGAGCTCGTTCAACCGTATCGGCGCAACGTGGGCGGGCGCGTCCAAGGCGCTGCTCACCGATCTGCTCCGCACCGAATGGGGCTTCGTCGGCTCGGTCATCACGGACATGTACGACGGTAACGCGGATTGGATGAGCGAAGAGCAAGGCTTGTTCGCGGGTCAGGATACCTGGCTGTCCGTACCGTTCGGCGGCTCTCCCGGTTTGAGCGACGAAGCGCTCGCCAGCCCTACGATACAGAAGTACATGCGTATCGCCTGCGAGCATATAATCAATACGCTTGCACAGGCAACGGTGTCTCCCGCCGATGTCCCCGCCGACTGGTTCTACCATGTCGCGCTGCCGATAGACATCGTGGTGGGCGTGCTCATCCTCGGCTACGGCGTGTTCATCGTCGTATGGACGATAAGAAAGAACAAAAAGGGAAAGGCGCAGTAAAGCGATGCGATCGCGCCTCTGCCGCGGGCGTCCGATGACGGACGCCCGCGGCGCTTTTATCGTGTAAAAAATATTTGACATTATCCGAGTGCGGATAGTACAATATATATAAGTATACGGGTCACGGGCGCATAGGGCGCGCCTCGGAGGTGCTTATGAAAGCAATGAAGATACTTATAACTCTGCTCAGCGTGCTCGGGGGCGTCGCGTTGGTCGCGGGCGCGCTGACGTTCTGGCTGACGGCATATACGGGCGACGAGGATTTCATCGCGTTCCCGATAGTATGTTTTATCGTCGGCGTTCTGGCGCTCGCGGCTTCGGGCATAGTTCGCTCGATATATAACAGAAAACTTCGTAACGGCGACTATCCCGTGACGACGGTGCGCCGCAGCGCTCCGCCTCCTCCCGCGGGCGCGTATTCCGATCCCTTCGGAGAGTTCCCGGACGCCACTCATAAACGCAACATAGACCCGTTCGGTTTCGACGCGCCCAAAGCCGAACCGAAGAAAACGGAAGAGGCTCCCGTCGCGCCTCAGCCGACGACGAGGGACAAATTCTGCGAGCATTGCGGCGCGCCGCGCACGGGCACGGACAAATTCTGCCCCTTCTGCGGTCATAAGTATGATAATAAGTAAGATATAAGTCTTAAATATCTTTCGCGTCCTTTTGCCGGATGATGTAAAAGAAACAAATAACGGAATTCGTAGCGAAACCGCGAGATTTTCGGATGGAAAGGCACGTTTTCGGAAGCGGGCGTAGCGTTAGCGGTCGCCGCTAAGGTCCCTTGCGGCGACTCCGAAACGTGACTTTACGCCGAAAAGCCGCGCTTTTCGCGTCTGACCGCAGCGCACGCTTTGCGTGCGCAAGGTATGGAAGGGGGTTTCCCCCGTAAAGCATTCCCGGAGAAAAAACTTGAGAGCGGTAATAGGCATGAGCGGGGGAGTGGACAGCGCGATAGCTGCCGCTCTCCTCAAAGAACAGGGGTACGACACGGTCGGTCTTTTCATGAACAACTGGGAGGACCGCGACGGCACATGCCCCGCCGACGACGACTGGGCGGACGCACGCAGCGCGGCGGACAAGCTCGGTATCCCGATATACTCCGTGGATTTTTCCTCGGAGTATTATGAGCGCGTGTTCGAGACCTTTCTTGCCGAGTACCGCGCGGGGCGCACGCCTAACCCCGACGTGCTCTGTAACCGCGAGATCAAGTTCGACGCTTTCGCAAAGTACGCCGAAGAGCTGGGTGCGGATATCATCGCGACAGGGCACTACTGCGGCATAAGCCACGAAGGCGGCACGCACCTTCTCCTGCGCGCAAAGGACGCGGGCAAGGACCAGACGTACTTCCTCAACCAGGTGCGTACCGAGCAGCTGGCGGACGTGGCGTTCCCCCTCGGCGGCATGCTCAAGCCCGACGTGCGCGCGCTCGCGGAAAAGTACGGGCTGGACAGCGTCGCGAAAAAAAAGGACAGCACGGGGATATGCTTCATCGGCGAGCGCAACTTCCGCAGGTTCCTCTCCGAGTACTTGCCCGCGCGCCCCGGCGACATCGTGGACGAGAGCGGCGTAAAAGTGGGCAGACACGAAGGGCTGATGTATTACACCCTCGGTCAGCGCCGCGGGCTGGGCATAGGCGGGCTCAAAGGCAGAGCGCAGGACCGTTGGTTCGTCGTCGGCAAAGATCTCGAGACCAACCGCCTCATCGTCTCCTGCGGCGAGGACGACCGCCTGTTCTCCCGCACGCTCACCGCGAGCGGTATCAATTTCATCGGACCCGCTCCCGAAGTGCAGGTCTTCGACTGCACCGCCAAGACCCGCTACCGCCAGCCCGACGCACCCTGCCGCGTGACCATGACGAGCGATTCTTCCGCGACCGTAGAGTTCGCTTCCCCCATGCGCGCGATCACTCCGGGGCAGTATGTGGTGTTCTATATCGGTTCCCGTTGCCTCGGCGGCGGCGTAATCGACGGCATATAACGTTTTCCTTGCGCGGCGTTTCACCGCAAAAGAGTGAAAGCAATTTCGCTTTCACTCTTTTGCTGACGCCGCGCTTCGGATAGACGCAGTCCGCACCGTCTTTTTTGTTATAAACCGCGTTTTCGGGTCGCCATAGGGTCACCTTATGGCGACCGCTTGCCGCTACGCTCGCTCCGAAAAACGCGGTTTCTACCTAAAAAATCCGATGCGTCTGCTGCGAATTCTGCCGAGCGGGGCGGGTGTGCACAGGGGCTTGCTGCCTGTTACGAATTCTGTTAAGCAGGTCGGGTGCATAGGAGCTTGTTGTCTGCTGCGAATTCCGTTAAACGGGGCGTATGCGCTTAGGGGCTTAAAATAAGGTGCCGCGCGTAGAAGCGCGGACACCTCTTGACGCCTCTCCTAATACCTTCGGTGGCGTTCGCACCCTGCGGGTGCTCGGCTGAGGGTTAGGAGAGGAAGCTCACGAAGCGAGCAGGTGAGGTTAAGAAAAACAATATACATGTACGAGCATTATATCACACAATACCTATCACAAAAATACCTTAACCCCACCGCCTTGCGTTCGCATTCCGAGGAATGCTCTGCGCTTCGGCACCTCCCCTAACCAATTAGTGGAGGCATTATGGACTCGCTTAACGCTCGTGAATTAAATCCCACGCG
>DXHS01000005.1 GCA_019113275.1 Candidatus Protoclostridium stercorigallinarum | reverse complement strand
CGACGGTCTGCTGCGGCTGAAGCTGCGCTAACCGAACGGCGACGCCAGTATCACGGGCGGCGAGTTCCGCACATGCGGCACTTACGGGCACGGATATTACTCGGTGCGCATGAAGCCCATGAAGGCGGACGGCGTGATATCCTCTTTCTTTACCTACACCAATCGCCCGCATTGGGACGAGATAGACATCGAATTCCTCGGCGACGATACCACTAAGGTGCAGTTCAACTATTACACCGAGGGCGAGGGCGGGCATGAGTTCGTCTATCACCTCGGCTACGACGCTTCCGAAGAATTCCATTCGTATGGTTTCGAGTGGACGGAGAACAGCATAATCTGGTACGTGGACGGCAAGCCCGTTCACAAGGCGACGGCGGATATACCCACAGCCGAGCAGCAGATAATGATGAACCTCTGGCCGATAGCGGAGAGCGGTCCGGATAATTGGGCGGGCGTGTATAAAGGCGACCTCGGCACGGCTTATTACGAATGGGCGGGCTTCGATCCCGCGGATTAAGGTACCTGTCCGGCGCATGCGACGCGTTTTTACGGCAAGCGCGCCGGTGAGTATAAAAAATATTCAAGGAGAGATGAATGAAAATGAAAGCGAACAAGGTAAAGTATATCGTCCTTACCGTTATCCTCGCGCTCGTTCTCGCATTCACGGCGACGGTCCCCGTCGCATGCAGCTGCAATCCTGCCGGCGGTTCGCCTCTCGGCACGGAAATGCCTAAGGACGCCCCCGAATTCGAGATCGAGAAGATCGCGGATTTTGCGAACGGCGCGAACGAAGACGTGGTTTACGCGCGTGACGGCGACGGCAACAGTTCGGTATTCAACGTCGAATGGAACGCCGAGAACGTCGAGTTCGTCGACGACGTTGCAAGGATGAAGATAAGCGAGATCCCCGACGGTACCGAGTCTCAATGGGGCGATTATTACGGCGCGGAGCTTCGTACCAATATGTGGTATCACTACGGTTACTATTCCGTTAGCATGAAGCCGAGCAACGACCCCGGTACGGCGAGCACCTTCTTTACGTATACCGGTCCTTACGGGGAGTATGACGAAGAGGGGAATCTCCATCCTTGGGACGAGATAGACATCGAGTTCCTCGGCAAAGATACCACGAAAGTTCAGTTCAACTATTATACCAACGGCGGCGGCGAGCATGAGTATATGTACGACCTCGGCTTCGACGCTTCCGAAGATTTCCACACTTACGGCTTCCTTTGGGAAGAGGACGCCATAACCTGGTATGTTGACAGCGTGGCGGTATATCGTGTGGACGCCGAACAGGCAGCTACGCATAAAAATCCCGGTCTGCCTTCCACGCCCGGTCGCATAATGCTCAACCATTGGTGCGGCACCGAAGATGCTGAAGGCTGGATGGACGCTTACGAGGGCTACTCCTCTCCCGTCGAATATCAGTGGATAGGTACCACTTCCGATCCCATCGAGCCGATCACCACGCCTCCGGGCAGCGGTGAAGATACTCCTTCCGGCGAAGTGAGTTTCACTCCGGGCGAGACCATCGCTCCCGCGTTCGTTAATGCAAACGGTGAAGCGGGCGCATATACGATCGAGCCTTCCGAGGACGGTAAGACGGTGGATGTCAGCTACGAAAACATCGCTGCCGCATCTTACGGCGAAAATATATGTACGACGGCTGTGACCACGGCAGAAGGCAAAAACGCTTACGCGATGACCGTTACCAATAACGGAGATACGGCTGTCAACCTTCGCGTCGATGTTATGGACGAATCTATCCCTACGCCAGAAGGCGTGTCGTCGCTTAACCACAGGAACCTTAACACCACGGCTGTGCAGGACGGCGAGATCGTTGCCGGTGCGACCGATAAGGTGTGGGGCGGCTCTAAGTTCACCGTAGGTGCGGGCGAGACTTCGGAGATCGTTGTGATGTACGATACCGAAAACTTCGCTAGCGGCAAGGACGGAAAGAACGATCTTTACGAAACAACGGGTGAGTTCTCCGTCAGCAAGGTCACGGTATTCATTGACAGCCATATGGCAGAGGGAGGTCCTTACTCCGGTGACGTCACGATAAAAAACGTCAACTTCGGCGCGGCGGAAATAGGTGAGAGCGATCTTCCCGAAGCGGATAAGACCGTTCCCGCAAACAGCAACGGCGCGGCGCTTACAGGGTTCTATCAGTGGGGAAATTATACTCTTACTCCTTCCGCGGACAGCACATCTCTCCGTGTGAGTTACAGCGGTCTCGGGCAGCAGTATGTCGGCGTAGGCGGCTCGATAGCTTCGCTGGTCGGCACGAATAACAGCGTGACCGTGAAACTCGAAAACTGTTCGGATAAGGCGACGACGGTCAAGATCGATGTCGGCAATCAGCCCGATGGCGGAGATCTTATCACAAAGGTCACTTCTGCCAAGTATAACGACGGTACCGATCATACGATAGATATTTCTGCCGACGGCGCTAAGTTCGATATTCCGGCAAATAAGACGGTCACCGTTACGGTAGGATTTGCTGTAGATGAGGATCAGCCTATTACTAATATGAACTTCTTCTTCGACTCGCTTACCGCAGACTTTGCCACCGCTTACGGCAATATCGTTATAAGCGAAGTGGACTTCACGGGCGGTGAAGATCCCGCTCCCACTCCCGGCGGAGACGAGGAGACGGCAACGGGTGAGTCTATGGCGGGCGCATATAAGTGGGGCGACAAATCTTACACTCTCACTCCGAGCGCCGACGGTAAAGTGCTTACGGTCACATACGACGGACTTTCGCAGTATGCAGGTATGGGCATGGATATTGCGGCAGGTGCGAACAATACTGTAACTCTTACGATAAAGAACAATGGTACGGCAGCAGCGGATGTCAAGGTCGATGTCGGTTACGCGGAGACCGAAGGCGGAGCGCTCATAGTTCTTAATTCTTCCGCTTCGTATAACGACGGTACGGAACACGAGAGCACTCTCGGCGGGGATAAAGGAGCATATTTCAATGTTGCCGCAGGCGGGACACTCACTGTTACGGTAACTTGCGATACGACGGAGCACGCTATCGAGAAGATGAATCTTATGATAGATTCTTACGGCGAGAACTATGCTACCGCATCCGGAAATATCGAACTCAGCGTTCTTACGTTCAAGACTGTTTGATCGATAAAGATATTTTTACCTATAACGGCGCACGGCTGTCCGAAGTTCGGACAGCCGTGCGTACCGGTTTACCCGGAACAAAGTGTCGGTGAAAGGCTATGATAATGTCCGCTCTACGCGCGGTGTTTCCTTTTGATCGCTAAAACTGCCGCACACGGCAGCAAAAAAGTGACTTTGCGATATGCAAAGTCACTTTTTGCGCATGCCGCGCGCTGACTCACAGGTTTTTCGCTATCTCTTTGAGGAACGCTTCGGATTCCAGCTTTTCGGGCTTCACGGTATCCGACTTGAAGATGAGCGCGAGGTCGCCGGTCATCTTGCCGCTTTCGATGGTGCGTAGAGTGGCTTTTTCCAGGCGGGAAGCGAAGTCGACGAGCGCCGCATTGTTCTCGGTCTCGCCGCGCTTACCGAGCGCTCCGCTCCATGCGAATATCGTGGCGACGGGGTTGGTGGATGTGGATTCGCCCGCGCGGTATTTGTAGTAATGGCGGGTGACGGTACCGTGTGCCGCTTCGTACTCGTAATTTCCGTCGGGGGAGACGAGCACGCTGCTCATCATCGCGAGGGAGCCGAACGCGGTCGCGAGCATATCGCTCATGACGTCGCCGTCGTAGTTCTTGCACGCCCACACCATGCCGCCGCTGCTGCGCATAACGCGCGCCACGCAGTCGTCGATAAGGGTGTATTCGTAATTTATGCCCGCTTTTTCGAAGGCGTCCTTATATTCTTTTTCGTAGACGTCTGCGAATATCGCCTTGAAACGCCCGTCGTATATCTTGCTTATGGTGTCCTTGGTTCCCAGCCACAGATCGCGTTTGACGGACAGCGCGTAATTGAAACAGGAATGCGCGAACGCGGATATAGAGCGGTCGGTGTTGTGCATGCCCTGGAGCACGCCTGCGCCGTCGAAATCGTGTACGGGATAGGTGGTGACCGTGCCGTCGGCAGCCGTTACTTTGAGTTCCGCTTTCGCGGGTCCGGTTATGCGCACGTCGGTGGCTTTGTACACGTCGCCGTATGCGTGACGGGCGATGGTTATGGGCTTCGTCCAGCCGGGAACGTAAGGCGTGATGCCTTTCACGAGTATGGGAGTGCGGAACACCGTGCCGTCGAGTATCGCTCTTATCGTGCCGTTGGGCGAGGGATAGAGGCGCTTTAAGTTGTATTCCTCTTTGCGCTGATCGTTGGGGGTGATCGTCGCGCACTTGACGCCCACGCCGAGGCGCTTGATCGCTTCTCCCGCTTCGCGCGTCACGGCGTCGTCCGTTTCGTCGCGGTGTACGAGCCCGAGATCGTAAAACTCCGTTTTGAGCTCCACGTACGGCTCGATAAGGTATTCCTTGATCCAGTCCCAAAGTATGCGGGTCATTTCGTCGCCCTGCATTTCCGCTATCGGCTTTTCGTATCTGATCTTCATGCTTTATGCTCCTGCAAAATATTTTTCATTGATCATTATATCATTTTTTCTTATCTTTTGCAAGTATTATAGCCTTGCGCGGAGTTTCGCCGCCGAATAAAATTTACTGAATCCGATTCTGCCGTGAAACGCCGCGCAAGAAAAAAGCAATTGTGAAATTTATGCGAAAATTTTCGTAATCTTACGGAAATCGGTGACAAAAGCATATTTGTGTGATATACTAAAACCATGTTTTACGGGGATTATCATACGCATACGGTCTATTCGCACGGGAAGGGGACGGTCGAAGATAACGTGCGGGCGGCGGTGGCGGCGGGCTTGAAAGCGGTCGCGATCACCGATCACGGTATAAGCGGTTACCCCGACAACATGAACCCCGAGGACTTCGATTCCTTTATGGCGGATATCCGCGCGAGCCGCGAAGCTCATCCGGACATAGAAGTGCTTGCGGGCGTGGAGACCAATATCCTCGGCGAGAACGGGGATATCGACCTGCCCGAGAGCTTTTCGCGCGAGCTCGATCTCGTCGTATGCGGATTCCACCCCGCGCGCGTTCCGCGCAGGTTACGCGACCTGCTGCGTTTCTGGGCGCCCAACATGCTGCCGACCAAATTCATCCCAAGGTATAAAACGCGTAATACCGACGCGTATATACGCGCCATGGAAGATCACCGCATAAGCGTGATATCCCATCCGCTTCGCGCATGCCGGGTGTATCTGAGACCGCTCGGCGAAGCGGCGGCGCGCCTCGGGATATATATGGAGCTGAACAGTAAATCCATGTGCATGTCGGCGGACGATCTCCGCACGCTTTACGACACCGGCTGCGAGTTCGTCTGCTCGTCGGACGCGCATTCGCCCGAACGGGTAGGGGATTTTTCCGCCGCAGACGCTTACGTCGCCGCGGGGCTGGATATCTCGCGGATAGCCAATCTCGGGCACGGACCCGTGTTCAGGTGAGCCTATGGCGAGTTCGTTCGGGAAAAGACTGCGCTCGCTCGCGGCTGCCGCTTCGCTTTCGGCAGCCGATCTCGCCGCCGCGGCGGGTCTGCCGCGCGCTTCCGCGGAACTTTGGCTTTCGCCCGAGGGGAACGCGCGCGCCGATACCACTCTCGGCAACGCTCTCGCGCTTTGCCGGGTGTTTTCGTGCAGTCTGTCGTATCTTGCGGGCACGTCCGACGTTTTCGGCGCCTGTCCGCCGCCCTGCGACCCGCGTTCTTTCGTTTCCCGCCTGCCCGTGCTTCTTAATAAGTTCGGCAAAACGCTGCACGGTATGCTGCGCAATACCTCGGTCACGGATACTCATCTCCGCGTCTGGAAGTCGGGCGGTCCGGTATTGCTGTCCGACATCGTTTCCGTCGCGGACTTTCTCTCGTGTACGCCCGACGAGCTTTTGTAAAATAAAAAAATCAAGCGGATCTCTTAACGAGGTCCGCTTGAAAATTTGCGATCATATCATATTCAGGAAATACTCGTGCACTCTCGTGTCGTCGGTCAGTTCGGGGTGGAATGCGGTCACGAGCTGTTTGCCCTGGCGCGCCGCCACGATATGCCCGTCTACGACGGAAAGCGCTTCCGCGTCGCCCGAAACGCTCTCGATATACGGAGCTCGTATGAACGTCATGGGGATCGTCCCTATGCCTTTCATCTCGGCAGTCGCCGCGAAGCTGCCCAGCTGACGGCCGTATGCGTTGCGGCGCACGGAGATGTCCATCGTGCCGAGATAAACGTGCGGGTCGTTGGCGATGTGGCGGGCGAGAAGTATAAGTCCCGCGCAGGTGCCGAATACGGGCATACCGCTCTTTATCATGCCGCGGACGTCGTTTGTCATGCCGAGGTCGCCGAGCAGCTTGCCTATGACGGTGGATTCGCCGCCGGGTATGACGAGCCCGTCGAAAGTGCGGTCGAGATCGCTCTTCTGCCTGATCTCGAAAGTTTCTGCGCCTAAGCGCTCCAGCATCCGTATGTGTTCGATGAATGCGCCCTGAAGGCAAAACACTCCTATACGCATTACTTGCCGCGCTCCGCCATGAGCAGCTGTATCTCCTGCTCGTTGATGCCTACCATGGCTTCGCCGAGATCTTCGCTGAGCTTGGCGATGAGTTTGGCGTCCGTGTAGTTGGTGACCGCCTGCACGATCGCGCGCGCACGTTTGGCGGGGTTACCCGACTTGAATATGCCGCTTCCCACGAATACGCCTTCCGCGCCCAGCTGCATCATGAGGGACGCGTCCGCCGGGGTAGCCACGCCGCCCGCCGCAAAGTTGACCACGGGCAGTTTGCCGTTGTCGTGGACGTAACGCACGAGGTCGTAGGGGACCTGCAGCTTCTTGGCTTCGTCGAACAGCTCGTCCTCGGCGCAGGAGGTAAGACGGCGTATGTCGCTCATCATCTTGCGCATGTGGCGGACCGCCTGAACGACGTCGCCGGTACCCGGTTCGCCCTTGGTGCGTATCATGCTCGCGCCTTCGTTGATACGGCGGAGCGCTTCGCCGAGATCCTTCGCGCCGCATACGAAGGGCACGTCGAACTTTGTCTTGTCTATATGGTAGACGTCGTCGGCGGGAGAGAGCACTTCGGATTCGTCGATGTAATCGATCTCTATCGCCTGGAGTATCTGCGCTTCGGCGAAATGCCCGATACGGCACTTAGCCATGACGGGTATGGATACGGCTTCCTGAATGCCCTTTATCATTTTGGGGTCGCTCATGCGCGAAACGCCGCCCGCCGCGCGTATGTCCGCGGGTATGCGCTCGAGAGCCATGACCGCGCATGCGCCCGCCTCTTCTGCGATGCGCGCCTGCTCGGGCGTGGTGACGTCCATGATAACGCCGCCTTTGAGCATCTGCGCCAGATTCTTATTCAGTTCCCAACGGTTTTCCATAGTCTGTGTACCTCACATTCTCTTGAAAATTTGTTTACATATAATGATACATCTTTTCCCGCCCCGTTGTCAACCCTTTTTCGGAATAAAAAGGAGCCCCGCCGCAGGGCGGGGCTTCGGAAAAGGGAACTGCGCTAATGTCGGTCAGCGCAAGTTGTAACAGGCTATGTGAACTCCTTTCGGCGGAGAGAAACTTCGCGGTGCGCAAGGCGCACATTCTGTGCGTACATCCCGGCGCGGCGTAAGGAGCAGGTCATAAGGAGTGCTCTGTCGGAGTCGTTTCGATGTGACCGTTCCGCTTCTTACGCATATATTATAACTCTTATCCTTTCGTTTGTCACGCGTAAGTTGTTTCGGCGGTGTAAACTTTTGTAAATTCTTTGTAAACTGTCCGCGTGAGCGCGATTATTTCCGAAAATTTGTCGGGAAATGCGGATTGTTAATAATCGGTTTATATTCGGGTATTATTATATACGGGAATATATTCGGAGAAACGGAAATGACGGATAAAAAAGTACTTGTGATCGGCGGGGGCGTTTCCGGCCTTGCCACCGGCATATATCTGCTCAAAAGCGGATATCGCGTAGAGATACTCGAAAAGAACGCCATTCCCGGCGGCGCATGCATCGGCTGGGAACGCAAAGGCTGTTATATAGACGGCTGTATCCACTGGCTGGTGGGTACGAAACCGGGTAACCCGTATTACGATTTCTGGCGGGAGACGCACGCTCTCGAGGAAGATACCGACGTTTTCTTCCACGAGACTTTTTCCGTGTTCGATTTCCCCGACGGTAAAAAGCTCACCGTGTATGCGGATATAGACAAGTTCGAAGCCGAACTGCTCGCTTTCGCTCCCGAGGACTCGAAGGAGATCAGGAAGCTCGTCCGCATGATAAAGCGTTTCCGCACCATAGAAGGTCCCGTCGACAAGCCCGTGGATATGATGAGCATATTCCGCCTTATAAAAGTGGGGCTGACCATGGCGGGGGACTATTACCACGTTGCCAAGTACAGTAAGGTGGATTGCGTAGAGTACGGCAAGCGTTTCAAAAACAAGTATATCCGCTATCTGTTCGCAAACTATATGGCGCCCGGGTACAACCTCATGAGCATGCTCTACATGCTCTCCCACATCATGAACAAAGACGGCGGTATCCCCATCGGCGGCAGCGCGGGAATGAGCGGGCGCATGGCTAAGTACTTCAACGAGCTGGGCGGCGTGATCCGCTACAACAGCGAGGTCGAGCGCGTTCTCGTCGAACGCGACCGAGCCGTGGGCGTCGAACTGAAGAGCGGCGTTAAACTGTACTCCGATTGGGTGGTATCCACCGCCGCGGCGGAGCATTGCATGAAGAAGCTGCTTCGCGGAGCCTACAAGGTCAGGAAGATGGACGAACGCTGGGCGGATACGCGCAAGTACCCGATATACACGATGACCATCGCCGCATACAAGTGCAGCCGCAAGCTGACGCAGGAAGAGTTCCCGCTCGGTCTGCACGGCATGCTGCGTTCTCCCGTGACGATAGATAAAGAGTACCCCGGCGTGGCTATACGCAATTACTCTTACGACCCCACGCTCAAATGCCCCGACGGCTCCACCGTTCTCCAGGTGCAGATACTCGGCGACGACGATATGTACTTCTGGTGGAAGAACCGCAAGGAGCGCGGCATATATAAAGCGGAAAAGGAGCGCATAGCCGCCGAGATCATGGAAAAGGTGTGCGAGCGTTATCCGTCGCTCGCGGGCACGCTCGAACCGATAGACGTGGTCACCCCGTGCACTTACGAGCGCTATCTCAATACCCGTCACGGCTCCTTCCAGGGTTTCGTGCATACGGCGAACGGCAAGCAGCTCATGCAGAAGGGCACGGTGCCCGGTCTGGACGGATTCATACTTTCGGGGCAGTGCATATTCCAGAGCGGCGGACTTCCCCCCGCGATCATAACCGGGCGCTTCGCGGCGCGGCGCATCTGTAAAGCAGACCGCCGTGCATTTATGGGCGGCGGCCGCGGCGAAGAGATCATGGAAAAGATCCGTCTCCTTGCCCGCCGCAAGACGCCGGTAAAACAGTAAGGCAGCCCAAATCGAACCGCCCCTCCGCATGAAAAGCGGAGGGGCGGTTTGCGTTTATCGGTATATCCGTCATTTGTCGGCGTATTTCTCGTTATACGCCGCTATACATTTTTCTATGACCGCCTGGGCTTCCTTATGACCGCCGCTGCGTGAGATGAACGTCTTTTTGCCTTCGAGTTCCTTGTATACGGTGAAGAAGTGCATCATTTCGTTCGTCAGGTGCGCGGGCAGCTCGTGTATGGATTTGAACTCCGCATATGTGGGGTCGCCGAAGGGCAGAGCTATTATCTTTTCGTCCAGCTCGCCGCCGTCCTCCATTGCGATTATTCCTATCGGGTGGCAGCGCACGAGCGAGCAGTTGAGTATGGGTTCGGAGCAGAGCACGAGCACGTCCAGCGGGTCGCCGTCTTCGCTGAGAGTGCGCGGTATGAACCCGTAGTTCGCGGGGTAGTGGGTGGACGTGTAGAGCACGCGGTCGAGTATGAGCATGCCCGTTTCTTTGTCGAGTTCGTATTTCTGTTTCTGACCCTTTGTGATCTCTATGTAAGCGATGAAGTCTTTGGGCGAGATGCGCTTCGGGTCGATGTCGTGCCAGATATTCACGGTATCATTTTCCTCCTGTCGTGTCTTCCGTATAATGATAGCACGATTTCCGTGATTTTGCAATACCCTCGGGGCAAATTCGGAATATTTTTCCCTGTTCGCCGAAATATATTTCCGCATATCCCCGCCGCTCCGCGCGCAGCTCGTATATTTTTCGCCGCACACGGTCCACATCTGCATTTCCGTGCATTTTTCGCATTTTCAAATTTGCATTTTGGTGCATTTTTCGCATTTTCAAACTTGCATTTCGGTGCAAAAATCGCGTTTTGATACTTGCGTTTCGGTGCAATATATGTTATAATACGGATATAAAGGAGGGATATGCCATGGTACTCAGACGCAAGATGTATGATAAACTGCTCGAGTGGAAACGCATGAGCGCGGGGAAAACCGCATTACTTATCGACGGCGCGAGAAGGGTTGGCAAGAGTTTTGTGGCGGAAGAGTTTGCGAAGAACGAATATGAGAGTTATATCCTCATAGATTTCGCGAGGGCTTCGGGCGAGGTCAAAGATCTTTTCGCCCACGATACGGACGATCTTGAAATGTTTTTTCGTAAACTGTCGCTGTATTATTCGGTCGCGCTATACGAGCGTCGTTCTCTCATCATTTTCGACGAGGTGCAGCAATATCCGCCGGCGCGTCAGTTTATTAAATATCTTGTGGCGGACGGTAGGTACGATTATATCGAAACGGGCTCTCTTATCCGCCTGAAAAAAAATGTGCGCGATATAGTCATCCCTTCCGAAGAAGAGCACCTTGAAATGTTTCCCATGGATTTCGAGGAATTTTTGTGGGCGGCGGGCGACGAAACGACGATACCCGTACTTAAAGATTTTTTCGAAAAGCGCATGCCTCTCGGCGATGCCGTGCACAGAAAAGTCATGAATCTGTTCAAGCAGTATATGCTTGTCGGCGGTATGCCGCAGTCGGTGCTTGCATATCTGCCCGATAAGGATTTCGAACGGTCTGACAGGGTCAAACGCAATATCCTTACGCTTTATCGGGAGGACGTGAGCAAGTTTGCCGAAGGATACGAAGACAGAGTATTCGCCATATTCGACAATATCCCGGCGCAGCTTTCCAAAAAGGAAAAAAAATTCAAAGTGTCCGCGCTGAAAAAAGCTGCGCGCTTCCGTACGTTCAAAGATGCGTTCCTTTGGCTGAACGAAGCAATGATAGTCAATAACTGTTACAACGTAACGGATCCTTCTGCGGGTCTCGCTTTGAGCGCGGAAGAGAGCACGTTCAAGTGCTATATGGGCGATACGGGACTGCTCGTTACATTGGCGTTCATGGATATGCCTTATGCGCAGAACGAGCTTTACCGTGCCGTGCTCTTCGATAAAATGAGCATCAATGAGGGCATGCTCACGGAAAACATCGTCGCGCAGTTGCTCCGCAGCCGCGGCAGGAAATTGTACTTTTATTCGCGTAGCGACGCGGCGCACAGGGAAAATCATATGGAGATAGATTTTCTTATCTCCGAAAACAAGAAGATAGCGCCTATAGAAGTCAAATCATCGCAGTATAGGCAGCATGTTTCGCTGGATAAATTTATGGCTAAGTTCAAAGGCAGATATTCGCAGGCATATATCCTCTATACCAAAGATCTCGCAATGAAAAACGGCATATTGCATCTGCCCGTATATATGGCGATGTTCTTGTAGTTCGCGCGTTATATATATGGGGTTCTTTCATCGCGGCTGTTTTCGGTCACATATCCGCGTATCCCGTCATATAAAACGGTATGCGTGTGCATCTTATAGGTTGCGAAGGGGCGGGGATGAAGTGGATGGCGGATCATTACCGCGGGAAGGGATACGAGGTGAGCGGGTCGGATATCCTTCTCGGTCCGTCCGATCCCGGCAGGGTGAAGGGGGCGGATCTCGTCGTGTATTCGGCGGCTGTGCCCGAGAGCGATCCCGAGCGCAGGGCGGCAAAGGCGGCGGGGATAAAACAGATATCCCGCGCCGAGGCGCTCGCGGCTGCTGCCGCCGTCATAGGGAAGTGCATAGCGGTGGCGGGGACGCACGGCAAGACGACGACGGCGTGTATGTTGGGCGAGATATTGCGCGCGTACGATCCGGCGGTGTTTTTCGGCGGGACGTATCGCGGTGAAAGAGGCAGGGCGAACGGGGATATTCTGATCGCCGAGGCGTGCGAGTACAGACGCGGGTTCCTTTACATGTCGCCTGACATAGCCGTGGTGCTCAACGCCGAACTCGATCATACCGATTGTTATTCGTCGTCGGCGGACGTAGTGCGGGCGTTCGCCGCTTTTGTCGCGCGCTCGGAAGACGCGGTGATACCCGACGCTTTTACGGGCGCGTTCGTGCCGCGCTCACATGCCGTGGCTGTGGGCAGGACGGGCAGCTATGCCTGTATAGACTGCGTCCCGCGCGGTACGGGCAGCGATATAGCGCTCAAAACGCCGGAGGGAGTCAGACGTTTCCGCCTCGGCGTGCCGGGGAGACATAACGCGGAGAACGCGGCGTTCGCCGTGGCTGCGGCGCGCATTTTCGGCGCGCATTGGCAGGAGATAGCCGAAGGACTGGAGCGTTTTACGGGCGTCGACAGGCGTTTGCAGCTCGTCGGCAGCGTGCGCGGAGCCGCCGTGTATTCCGATTACGCCCATCATCCCTCCGAGCTCGCCGCTTCGCTCTCCGCATACCGCGACATGGGGTACGAGCGGGTGCTCGCGGTGTTCCAGCCGCACACTCACGAACGGCTGGGGGCGTTCCTCGACGGGTTTGCGGAAGTACTTTCGCGCTGCGACAGCGTCATCCTGCCCGTGTTCCGTGCACGCGGTACGGACGAGGGGGCGTGCAGCGAGGACCTCGCCCGAAGGATAACCGAAAAAGGCGGACGCAGCGTTGCTCTCGGTATGCCTGAGGCGGCGGCGTACATAAAAGAGAACGCGCCCGTTTACGGAGCCATTGCCGTAACGGGCGCGGGAGATAACGAAAGATTGCTTCCGTATATCCTCGATCGGCTGCCTTCGGACGGGTAACGCCGACGAGTATGTTTTGAGATCTCAGTCGTCGCCGAAAGAGTGGGCGCCGGAGAGGAGTTTATTTATCGCGCCGACGAGCGCTTTTATCGAGGCGCGCATGATGTCGTTGTCCACGCCTACCGCCCATACGCGGCGACCCACGGCGTCCGCGATGCCGACGTATGCCGCGGCGCGCGAGTGAGAGCCTTCTTCGAGCGCGTGTTCGGAGTATTGCATGTTGCCGTAAGACACGCCTAAGTTGCTCTTGAGCGCGTTGGATATCGCGTCCAGCGCGCCGTTGCCGTTGCCGATGTAGTCTATGAGCTTGCCGCCCGAACGCAGCGTAACGCACGCCTGTACGCCGTCTCCCGCGTTCTTTACGTCATAGCGGACGAAGGAGAGAGGAGATTCGACGTTGATGAACTCGTCGGCGAACACCTTCATGACTTCGTCGGGGAGCAGTTCTTTGTGCGCGTGGTCGGAAGCGTTTTTGACCGCGTAGCCCACCGATTCGCGCATGTTCTTGGGCAAATGGTAGCCGAAGGTGTTTTCCAGCATATAGCCGATGCCGCCCTTGCCGGACTGGCTGTTTATGCGTATGACGTCGCCGTCGTAATTGCGCCCGATGTCCGCGGGGTCGATGGGAAGATAGGGGACGTCCCAGCGTTTGCGCCCCGCTTCCTTGCGGAAGGTCAGCCCCTTGGCTATCGCGTCCTGATGGCTGCCCGAGAATGCGGTGAACACCAGCTGTCCCGCGTAGGGCTGGCGGGGAGGGACGGTCATGTTCGTGAGCCGCTCGTAAGTCTCGCGTATGGCGGGAAGGTCGGAAAAGTCCAGTCCCGGATCCACGCCGTGCGTATACATGTTGAGAGCCAGTGTCACGATATCCACGTTTCCCGTGCGTTCGCCGTTGCCGAACAGCGTGCCTTCCACTCTGTCCGCACCCGCGAGCACGCCGAGCTCGGACTCCGCTACGCCGCAGCCGCGGTCGTTGTGCGGGTGAAGGGATATCTGCACGCAGTCACGCTTGACGAGGTTCTTGTGCATGTACTCTATCTGGCAGGCGTAGACGTGCGGCAGCCCCATCTCCACCGTGCTCGGCAGATTGATGATGAGCGGCTTATCCGGCGTGGGGTC
>DXHS01000038.1 GCA_019113275.1 Candidatus Protoclostridium stercorigallinarum | reverse complement strand
AGCGAGCCGAAGTCCGCCGTCCATGTGAAGTCGGTGTAGGACAGACCGTGACCGAAGGGATAAACGACGTTGTCGTTATACCACTCTTCCCCGTCCGTCACGCCGCGGGTCTCATAATAGCGGTAGCCGACATAAACGCCTTCCTCGTAGTCTACGAAGTAGTATTCGGAATCATTCCCGAAGTCATAAGCGTCGCTGTATTCAGGAGAAGGCCCTGTTCCAAAATTGACGAACGAAGGATCTTTGGTAAAATCAGCCGCCCACGTATCTACAGTATGACCGGAAGGATTTATATCTCCCGCAATAATACGACCAAGCGCCATAACGCCCTCCCCGCCGCTAAAGCCCATCCATATAGCTGCGTCTATCTTATCCGCAAAAGAAGCATATTCCGCACTTTTGAGGAAGGTAGCTTCCATTGCGGATGGAGTGTTCAGAACTACGGTAACGCTTGCAAAACCGACTCCACACACATATTCGAGCATTTCTAACTCATTCTTATCAAGCTCGAGATAATGTGCATCCGGAGCGACGGCGCCGTCAGTATCGCCCTGATAACGAGGCAGATCAAAGCCTTCGCCGCCGATACGCGTGATCACGACTACTGCGTGGTCGTCGGTCGCCGCAGAAAGATCCTCGAGAAGATCCTGCGGATATTTATTCATAGGCGTTTCGGATACGGCTATTTTCTGATTTCCTCCGCTGTCAAGATCGGAACTGTTAGGCGCTCGTTTATCGCCGGAACGAGAATCGTCCTCATAAAAACCGCGTAAAGCGTCATCCGTAATAAAGCCCGCATCTTTAAGACTGTCATCTATCGTTTTATACTCGACGCCCACGAAACCGCCGGATCCGGAACCGCCGTAAGACAGGTTCACGCTGTTCTTGCCGAACACGTGTATCGTACTTCCCTTATCTATAGGAAGCGCATCATCATCGTTTTTCAACAAAACGAACCCCTCTTCGCATGTCTCTACCGTCTTTGCGTTCGCGATAGCACGGGCATCTTCCTTGGAAGTGCTCTCACCGACATACATCGATACTATACCCTCGGCATAAATCGGTCTTTTTCTTCCTAAAAAAAGTGACAGCAAATCGGGGAATACCCCAAGTGCGAGTATATTTACCACAAGCATCAGAACAATGATCGCACAGCTCACTATAAACCAAATTCTGAATGTGAAATTTTTAAATATCACTTATTGCCCTCCTTATATCAATAATTATCCGCCGGATAACCAAGACTGTTGTTCCATGTTAAAACGGCGTTTGTAGTAACTCTTAAACAATCGACGAGCGGGGCTTCCGCCGTCATGGTTGTACTTTCGAACCCTACGGTATTATTGGTAACAAGCTTTATCGTATTTACACCTGCTTTAAGCGGGATATTATTACCTATGACGCAAGTTCTAAAAGGAAGGCAATCATTGCCGTCCGTACTCGGCGGAGGTACGTTTGTGAATGCTACCGGCGAATACTGCTGCTCCTGATCGTTTATGATTATGCTGTAATTATTCGGAGATACGGTAATATCGCGCATTTCTGCAGAAAGACTTATTGCAAACGTAGCTGTCGTATCCATATCGCTGACGAGCTCAAACGTAAGCGTCACGCCTTTCTTATACAGATATGAAACGAATCTGTCTCCGCTGGCGCCCTTGCCGGGCATATAAACTATCATGCTTTTCCCGCTTGCCTGTCCGGAAGCTCCCGGTCCTTTAACGCCCTTGAGATTAAGGTCTTCCGCCTCGAAAACGTAATCTTTGTTCTCCATTGGCTGTACTCTCGTCCAATGGGCGTAAACAACGGTATCAGCGTTTACCGGCAATGAAAAATCATATTCCGTTCCACCGTTTTCTGCGGTGAACCAACCGTCAAAACGATATCCCTCTCTTTCCGGATCCATTCCCAGTTTAACGGCAACTTCGCCTTCTTTTACGGGATTGACTACGCTTGCCGGATCGCTTCCCACATGGTTATAATCGAAAGTAAAATCATAATAAACGGCATCTTCCAGCCAGTTACCGTACAGTACCATATCTTCCGTGACCGGCGTCGTAAACTCATATGCTATCGTTTTTGCTTCATCGGAATACCATTTATCGAACAGATAACCTTCTCTTTCGGGAACGGTCGGTGCAGAGACGGGTCTGTTTTCGATCACAGACACTTCTTCTGTTTTATCATCGTAACCGTATTCAAAAACAACGGTATATTTTTGCACTTTTACGTTTATCTTGAACGTAACGCGTTTGTTTCCGAAAGAAATTATAACGTTCTTTTCCATCTCCTCGCGATCCGGGTCATTTTCGTCCTCGACCGTGATGTCGGGAGGAATAATCGTTACACCTTCGTCGGTCATCTTTTTTACTTCTGTTTTCCCGTCGGAATAAGTAACCGTTATCTCTCCGCCTTCAACGGAAAATAACTCTCCGGTCATATAGTCTGTTTGAGCAGGAAGTTTCGTTACTTCTATCTTCTGTACGGTGACTTCTGCGGGAGATTCGTTTTTCGGTTGACCGCATGCGGAGACCGCAAGCAACAACACCGCAACGACAACGGCAGCCACCAGCGTACTTGTTATATCCAAAATCCTTTTGATCGTTTTTTTCATATTCACCTCTGCGAGAATATGCCCACCGGAATACAGCCGGTATCCGGTGGGCACTCCCGTTACATCATGATTTGTCTGTCGACCAAATGTCGCGATCCTTTCAAATCGTAAGACCGCAACGTTCCGCGTTATACTTCCGCGTCTTCCACTACGAGAGTAAGCGTCTTTACGAACTCTACCCAACCCGCACCGTACTGAGGCGGATACAGGCTGATCGCACCAAACTTGGACCCGCACCAAGGAGCATTGATGACTATCTTAAGCTCATAAGTTCCTACATCGGGGGTACCGTAAAGTCTGGCTCCGGTATTTATCTCGTAACTTCCTTCATCGGTAAACTGAGTACTTCCGTAATGAGTACCCTTCACGTGCTCGAACTTCAGTCCGTGTACAGCTGCTCCGCCCTCAATAAGCTGAGTATCATCGAGCCAAATTTCGAAATTATACTCATTGTATTCTACAAAATCATCGCGATCTTTAGCTATAAGGTCGGAAAAACGACGATCCGCATTAAGAGACCATTTCGTTCCTTCCGCATCTACTCCCCAGTTAAAGATATGACGATTTCTCGCATCAGGCACATTCGTACCGTAACCGTATGTCGGGCAATCGAATACGGAATCATACTCTTCGCCGGCTTTTACGGTGATCGTATCGCTGCGCAGGCCGGCGCCGTTGCTTCTCCATTTATCCGCCGTGTGTATATTTACGGTAAGATCGGTGGAAACTCTGCCGCCGTCGCACTTAACATCGACCACTACAGGATAGTCGCCTACGAATCCATCTTCCACGGTACCCGAGATCGTGCCGCTTGCGGCATCGAACTTAAGCCCTCCGGGAAGTTTTTTCATTTCATCGCTACTCATGGAGAACTCGGCATCGAAGAATCCAGGCATCTTTATCGTGAAACTGCCCGCCACACCGACGCTGAAGTTCGCATCGAGAATTACCGCATCTCCCTTGTAAGCATTGTTATTTGCAAGAGAGTTCGCTCTTGTATAAAGGACCGCCTGCGCCGAGCGACGTACCGCATAGTAGTGCGTAGGGCTGAGAACGGTATAAGTCTTACTGTCTTCCGCCTCGGCATTGGCAGCTACTTTTACGCAATTATCCGCAGCGCTCCACTCACCGTAATGGAGAGAATTCTCGGGGAACGAAGAGCTTTGTCCGAGCACCTGCTCGTCGCCCGCACGAGCAAGAAGATCGAGAGAAGTATACATCTTTGCCCATGCATCGGTGACCATGGCGCCCGTAAATCCCCACTCGTCGCGGAGCAGCGTTCTGTGCGCCGCCCAGTTTGTAGCCATGACCTCATAACCTACACGATTGAACGAAGACATCATCGCAAAGCAATTTCCGTTTTTAACGACGTGTTCAAATGGCTTGAGATAGATCTCGCGCATCGTCTGCTCGGTAGCAAACGTTGCAATGCCGCCTTCATCCATACGATGGGCTTCCTGGTCGTTAAGGAAGAAATGTTTAAGATATGTCAGCACACCTTTTGCCGTGACCTCGCGTATAATGTTTTCCGCGATGAGCGCCGCATGCATGCCGTCTTCGGAGAGATACTCAAAGTTACGGCCGGTGAAGGGGCTGCGATGAGTATTGAGACCCGGTCCGAGCCAGCACGTAACACCGGAATAGATGCAATCGTTCCCTACCGCTCTACCGAATTCCGCAGCTAAATCGATATTGAATGTAGCTGCAAGTATAGGTGCGGAAGGATACAACGTGCCGAGAGGATTGCCCTTTTCCTGAACGGGACCATCGGCACTCTTATCCGCAAGTTTACCGATACTCGGAAGAGCTATCGCACCCGTTCCCGTGGCGATCAGGTCGCACATTTCCGTCCAAGTGAGCTGATTCATGAATTCGTCCCACTTTTCGGTATTGGCGTCGTTCTTCACAACAACTTCGCCGTCGACTATCCTCGATTCATTATAAGGGATACCGGCCATATCGGCAAGCTTGAGTTCGACGTCGCTATAATCTTCCTCATGTTCCGTCGCCTGCGTCCAATTATCCGGCATGCCGCCTTCCTTTACATACCAAGGATCGGTCGGCTTATCCTGATAGGATCTGTAGCTGTACTGATCCTTCAGCCTCTGATACTCTTCTGCCGTAAGTTCGCGATCTTCCGCCGTCGCGATTTCGGGCTGCTTGAGACCGTTGGCACGGGAAATCTTGTTTTCAATCAGATTATCGTTGACGGAAGTATATTTGTCTACGAAGATCGGCTCTACTTTATTGCCCGTAATATAATCGGTCTCGCACTTTATATCTTCCGAAACGGTACGCGTAACGCTGTCTACGACCTCATGGGAATTGCGATTGATGCTTACGACATAGTCGCCGGCCTCGAGTTCGTAACCCTTGAACCCGTTTTTGTTCGCATCGTTCCAGTCGAAAGAAGCCATCTCCTGCGCGGTAAACTTAACGGTAACTACCTGCGCTTCGCCCGGCTCGAGCAGATCCGTCTTAGCAAATCCGACAAGATTAGTCGATGCTTTTTCTATCTCGCCCTTGGTGTAAGGCGCGGTGTAGTATACCTGTACCACATCTTTGCCCGCGACGTCACCCGTGTTCTTTACCCAGACGCGCATGGTGATCGTCTGGTTGGCCGCATCGATAGTCGCGGTTTCGGCAATATTATCAAGTTTCCATTCAAAATCGGTATAAGACATACCGTATCCGAAAGGATAAAGCACCGTCTCCTCGTACCACTTGTCACCACTGCCGACTTCTGCCGCATTCATATCCGTAGCCATCGTTTCATAGTAACGATAGCCCATATAAATATCTTCACGATATTGTAACGTATAGAATTCGGTCGCTTCGCCGTCATGATAGAAGGAAGCCTCCATTCTTGTACCGTCGGCATTCTTATGCTGCGTCTGATCGTGAGAATTTGTCCATGTAGGTGCTTTTTTGAAATCACGCGCCCACAAATCGGTAGTATGACCTGAAGGATTTACCTCACCGCTCAAGATCTTTCCGAGCGCTTCCATGCCGTTGTTGCCAGGACCGCCTATCCAAAGCACGGCATCGACGCCGAGATTGGTAGCAGTCTTTTCTTCTATAAGTTCCGGTATCTGCATAACGTTAGACGAATTGAGCGCAACTACGATCTTCTGCGTAGGGAAATATTTCTTCACATGCTTGATCAGCGCTTCCTCATTATCCGTAAGCTGAAGATAATGATCGTCCGGATCGGAATGTCCATCGACATCATGTGTCGCAAGGTCTCCGCCCTCGCTGCCCGTGCGCGAGAACAATATGAGAGCAGCATCGTCATACGTCTTATACGTACTGGTCACCGCTTCGGTATAATATTCCATACCGAGTTCGGACGACGCATTCTCGCGCTCGTACATCTGTATCGTTTTGGGATTAACGGAAAAACCCGCATTCTCGAGCGCTCCCTTTACGGTAGACTGAGCGATACCGTTTGCATTGGGCGTACCAGAGCCGGAACCGCCGCCGCTATGCACATAATTCGTCGAACGCGCACCAAAAACGGTTATTTTCTTTTCGCTTCTGAGCGGCAACGCATTATCCGCATTTTTAAGCAAAGTAAAGCCTTCTGCCGCGATCTCTATCGCAAGTTCTTTGTTTGCAAGCTGTTCTTCCTCATGCGTCGCATAATCGGAATAGAACTTACCCTTGGCATCTATATTGCCACTGCGAGTCGCTTTAGGCTGTACAAGCGTTTCCGTCACATCGGCAGATGGAGAATAAACATCATCTCTGCCTCCGATTTCTGCGCTCGATCCGGGGTCGCCTTTGTCGCCCTTGTCACCTTTGGCACCGGGGTCGCCTTTGTCGCCCTTATCACCGGGCTCGCCTTTCTCGCCCGCGGCCTTGTATTCCGTCTTTTCGCCGTTCACGTACCAATAACCGTCATCGCCTATGTAAGGCGCGGTCGAGCCGCACGCGGCAAAAGAAAAACACATCACGACGCATATCAAAACAGTGAGCATCGCGACCGCCAGGGCTTTCCATTTCGTGGAAATGCGTTTTTTCATGCATTTTCCTCCTTGTAAGTAGTCGGCCTTTTCGGCCGCAAGATTTCCACATCTTCGGTTCGTTTTCATGCGAAAATACCCCCTTAGACGTGACTACAATAATTATATCACCCCCCCCTTCATAGTAACAGATGTTCGCGTTTATGGTAATTTTGTTCGTTTTTCGCCCCGTTTGTGCGCGTTATGGTAATTTTGTTCGCGCTCGGAACGCGCAAAAAACCGCCATTCCGCGGGAAAAATTTTCCGTTTATCCACAACGACCCGCACGGGGCATCATCTCTCAGAAACCGCAGCTCGCTTTTGAAGCGAACCCGAAAATCGGACAAACTTCCGGAGAACATATCGGGACGAACCTGCGGCGTGAGCGGACGCAAAAGAAAAACGCCGCACGCTTTTCGGCTTGCGGCAGCTCGCGGCGGTATGAAAAAAGCAAAGACTTTTCGCCTTTGCTTCTTTGTTCTGACCGGTGCCGACCCCGATAGAACGACATTTGTCGGGATCGGCGCCGGGTACGGTATTCTCTTTTACGTTGTCTGTTCGCCCTTACGCCGGCGGGCGCAGCAGCTTCGCCTTATTTTGTTTCTTCCCCGTCACTTCTTTTGCGTGGAGAGCAGTTTCAGGCTGCCGTCCGCGTTCACGTAGTACTTGCGGAACTCCGTCGGGTACTCGTAAAGGAGCACGTTGGGTTCTCCGCGCAGGCGGAATATCTTGGGCGACGGAAAAAGCGGAGGGTCCTGAGCGGCGGGCTCTTCTTCGCGGCGGCGGGCGCCGTCGTAATCGGAGAGGCGGATGCCGTCGTCGCCGCCGTAGTTGGAGGGCTGGACGTACGGCGAGAAATCCGCGTCGCCCGAAGAGCGGCGGGGCGCCGCTTTGCCAGAGCCGTAGTAATAATCGTTCAAGCCGTCCGCGCCCATGATGCCGCCCGAGCCGAGCGAGTCTGCGGAAGACGCGGGATCGGGAGCCGGAGCGGGATCGATATACCGCCCGCCCGCAAGATACGCGGCGCGTTCGGCGTCGTAACGTTCGCCGCCCACTGCGGACGGACCCGCCTTCATCTCGGCGGCGTAGCGGTTGGCTTCGTCGCGCACGTTCACCGCCGCTTCTTCGTCGCTCATCGGCAGCTGCGGCACGGGGCGCACGTCGGCGGACGGTTGCTCTTTTTCGTCCCGCTTATCTTCCGCGGAGCGGTGCGCGTAAAGATAGGTCAGCACCACGCAGGCGATGAGCGACACGGACAGCCCGAGGAAGTAAAATCCCCAGTTGCCTCCTATCGTGCCCGTGAGCAGAGATATGATGATGAACAGTACCGTATACAGCAGCGGCAGCCACAGGAACATGCCGAGCAGCAATTTTTTTATCATCTGTATTGTCCCCCGTCGTTCTCGATGGTTTATCGCGAGTTATTTTATGACGTCGAAACCTACGTACTTGCGCAATACTTCGGGCACGACTATGCTGCCGTCCGCCTGCTGGTATTGCTCGACGATCGCGGGCAGCACGCGGCTGGTAGCGAGCCCGCTGCCGTTGAGCGTATGCACATAGCGATTCTTGCCGTCCGCGCCCTTGACGCGCGTGGAGTTGCGGCGCGCCTGGTAGTCGCGGGCGTTGGAAACGCTGGATACTTCCTTGTATATGCCCATGGAAGGTATCCACACCTCGATATCGTAAGTGCGGGCCATGGAAGCGGAGCAGTCCGCAGCCGCGAGCTTGCTCAGGCGGAAGTGCAGCCCGAGTTTCTCCACCAGCGAGCACGCCTTGCCGACGAGCTCCTCGAACGCCGCGTCCGACTGCTCGGGCGTCGTTATCTGCACCATCTCCACTTTATTGAACTGATGGCCGCGGATCATGCCGCGCTCTTCGCTGCGGTAGCTCCCCGCCTCTTTGCGGAAGCAGGGCGTGTAGGCGAACAGCTTTTTGGGCAGCTCGCTCTCTTTGAGCACCTCGCCCGAATAGAGGTTGACGAGCGCGGTCTCCGCCGTCGGCAGCATGAATTTCATCTTGGTGCGGTCGCCATCCGCTTCGGCGTTCTCCACCCAATACACCTCGTCGCGGAACTTGGGGAACTGCCCCGAGCCGTAGCCGCAGTTATACCCGAGAGCGAGCGGCGGCAGGATGAATTCGTAGCCGTCCTTTACGTGCTCGGACACGAAGAAGTTGAGCAGCGCCCATTCGAGCAGCGCGCCGCGGTCGCGATATATCCAGTGCCCCGAGCCGGAGAGCTTCACCCCGCGCTCGTAGTCGATGAGTCCGTGCTTCGTGCAAAGCGTAACGTGGTCGAGGGGTTTGAAGTCGAACGACGGCTTCTCGCCGAACACCTTTATCGCCTCGTTGTTCTCCTTGCCGCCGGGTTTTAAGTCCTCGTCGGGTAGGTTGGGCAGCACGCTCACGGCGTCGTTCAGCTCGCGCTCGGCGGCGGTTATCTCCTTATCGAGCGCGGAGATCTCCTCGCCTATCGCCTTGGTGCGCGCGATGATGTCCGACACGTCCTTGCCCTCTTTCTTGAGTTTGGGCACGAGCGCGCTCGCTTCGTTGCGCTGCTTTTTGAGCTCGTCGCCTTTGACGATGAGCGCGCGGCGTTTTTCGTCCAGCTCCGCTATCCTGCCGAGGTCGGCGTCGCAGCCCTTGCGCGCCAGCAGTTCTTTTACCTTTTCAGGTTCGGTAAGTATACGTTTGATGTCTATCATTCCCGTTTCCTCTTACTGTCTTTGGATTACGCTTATGATTTTACCACAACTTTCGGAAAATTACAATAGTTTTAACGCTAATTTCCGCAAAACGGATACGGACGACGCGCCCGAACGCTTGCAAAGACATAAAATACCCGCCGCGTCGCTGAGACGCGGCGGGTTGCGGCAATGCGGATCATGCCTTTTCCAACGCTATACCGAAGAAGTTATAACCGGTGAATTCCTTCATGTTGCCCGTGAGCTCGTTCCTGTCGTAACGGACGATCTCTATCGTGTTTTCCGTTCCGGCTTCCAGCGTTATCTCGCCGACATAAGTGTAACGGATATCGTTCCACATATCCTTATCGTTGTAAGGCATGTAGGTATCGTCCGCGATCGCGACCTCTGCGCCGTTCACTTTAACGCCGTACATATCTTTGAGAAGGTTATCTATGCGCTGAGACGTGGTGCGGATATACAGCCCGACGGTCATATCCGTTTCGGGAGTTATCCTGTACGTAACGGTATATTCGCCGTACTTCGCCGCGGAATCGTTGCAGCTTATCGCGCCGTCGCTCTGCAGACCGACAGGCGTGCCGTCCGCAGTCAGGGCTTCTCCGTCGGCAACCGTATAGACTTCACCGTCGCACTTTTCCGTACAATTCCCGTCCGCGCAGTCCGCGTCGTTGCAAAGACCGCATATCTCGCATACGCTCTCGCAATCGCGGGCGCACACATGAGCCGTTTCATCGCAAACGCATTTATCCTCACACATACCGACGTTGCATGTATCGCTCGCGCACTTGCCGCAATATTCGCAGACTTCCGCACAAGTGTGGGAAACGAGATCCGCGTTCGCCCCGGGAGCAAGCACTATGCCGTAGAAGTTATACGTGTAATCGCCTCTCGCGTCGCTGCCGTACAGTGCGTCGAGATTGAGCCGCTCTATGCGTATCACGTTGTTGCCCGCGGCGAGAGAGATGTTCACGGAAGCCGCGCCCGCGTTGCCCCAGGCGATCGGATCGCTGACGGGCATCATCGCGCCTGCGGTGTCCGCTCTTTTACCGTTGACGTATATCGCATACACGTCGCTCAGCTTCACTTCGTCGGGACGGGCGCTCAGCCGGAGCGACAGCACAGCGTCCGCCGCACAGGAAGACCATATGTTATACGTGACGATGTACTTATTGTAACCGGCGCCGTGATTGGTCGCGCTGAGGTTCTGCTCGCCCGTGTTCTTCGATACCGAGCCGCCGTTCGAATCCGTTACGACGACATCGTCGCTCATCACGGAGAAATCCGACCATGCGGGAAGCACGGTATCCGCCTGCGTTATCTCCCGCTCGCAATCCTCGTCGAGGAACAGTTTACCGCAGTCGCACCTGTAGTAACCTATATTGCCCGCGCTTTGGGCGGAAGACGCCACGGGATCGACGTATACGGGAGCATGAACGTGCCCGGGTTCCTGCGCCGTCACCGTGAATGTGACTTCGTAGCGTTTTTCGCCCTCGGCGTACGTTGCCGTGAATTCGTTCGCGCCGGCTTCGAGCGGAGCGGAAAGATCCGCCGTCGCGGTCACCGCCTTTTCGTCGTCGCCGCGCGAGCATACGAGCGAGTAGGTCACGTCGTCAGCGGAAATCGTGTCTCCGGCTACATACGTGCCGCTTTTCACTTCGGCTTTAAGTTCGTAATCGTGCCCGAGCGCGTCAACGGCGAGTTCTTCGAGCGTAGTTTCCGTATTGCCTTCGGCGTCGGCGAAGATAAGACCGCAGCCCGAGCATTCCCAATACGCCTTCCTACCGGCAGTCGTACATGTTTCGGGGACGGCTGCCACCGAGGTGAGCCTGTGCGTATGCTCCGAAACGGCTTCGATCTCTATCGCTCCGAAGTTGAAGCCTACCGTGCGGCTGCTCACAGCCACGGTGAACGTTATCTCACACACTTCGCCCGCGGTCAGATCTATTTCACCGAGAACGACGGGCACCGTATTGTACCAATCGGCTTTACCCGTATCCGTCGCCGCCACTACGGCATTCGTCTCGAGTACCGCGCCATTGACCGTCACCGTCAGGAATTCGCCGAAACGCTGTTCTATCTCGCGCTGAGTGACGTAAGCGGTAAGCGTAGCTTTATCCGTTACGGACGATCTGAAACGGAACGTAAGGCTCGCGCCGAGGTTCTCGCTTATATTGCCCACGAGTCCTTCGGGCGCCGCGCTGTTCGTCTCCGCGCGCGGAGCGCCCTTGGAACCGGCGCCGAATATCGCGGAAGTTCCGAGCATTTCGCCATAGTCGTGTCCTGCGCATTTATCCGCATGTTCCGCATCCGCGCACGAATCGTCCATGCACTTGCCGCACACCGCGCATATCTCGGAGCATGCCTCTTCCGTCGTGATGACGGAGTCGGTGGCAAGTTCGATATAGTCGAGATTGAAAGCGGTGTTGGTATTGTCCGACTTCACTTCCAGGACTATCGTATTTTCGCCTTCGACGAGATCCACGCAGCCGAGAGCGATATGAGCTGTCTTGAGCCATTCGTTCCAATTGCCTCCGACGACGTTCGACGCAGGCACCGTGGTGGGGCTTACGAGCGGCTCGCCGCGCAATTCGGGATCTTCCGACCAATTATTGACGTAAACGTTGAACCCGTCGGTGAACAGCCGTTCGACGTTGCGGTAGGAAGAACCGACATACAACGTCGCTTTGCCCGCTTTATCCGCATCGAACGTGAATGTCAGGCTCGCGCCCTCGTTCTCGCTGAAATTGCCTACGTGCGTACCGTTGCTCTCCACTTTCGGTAAGCCGTTCACGCCTTCTCCGAACTTAGCGGTCTCCGCTTCGAGACGGTAATGCTCGGACTCGTACTCGTCGCCGCACTTTTCGGCGCAGACGGGATCTTCGCAGTCGAGATCTGTGCACTTGCCGCAGACCGGACATACCGAACCGCACTCGTGCTCGTCAGCGCTCAATCCGTCGCCGTACAGCGTGATCTTGTCTATATGGTACCCGTGATCGTTGTTCGCTCCGGACTTGAGCTCTATGAAGTCGACCGCTTCGAATGTGATCGTGTTCTCGCCCGCTTTGAGCGATACGCAACCGAGCATGACCTCGCCGAATCTCTCGCTCGTGGCATGAGGCGCTTCGGCGGGCGATTCGAAATGCGTGCGGGTACCTGCCGCGTCGACGACGGTGGTGCGCATCTCATCGGTGAACACCGTCGTCTGAGCTGCGCCCGTCATCGTAACGGACAGCGAAGCCGTCACATCGCTCTCTACCGTAACGGTGAAGGATATGCGCGCGCCCGCATTACCGTAGACGTTGTTGACGTATGTGCCGTTCGCCCCCGTGACCACGCTCATGTAACCGTTGTCGCCGCCCTCGCGTAAAGCGTTCTCCGCTTCGTAAGAATGACCGGTCTTGCCCGCTCCGCATTTTACGGTACACGCTTCGTCTTCGCATTCGAGATCGAGACATCCGCCGCATACGGGACATTTGTGTTCGCATTCGTGCGTTTCGGTGACGGGAGGAGGCTCAGGACCCGGACCCGGAGCGGGTTCGTCCGTTCCGCCGCCGCATGTCGTGACGGGCACCACTATGGCCACGATCACTATCGCCGCGATGACCGCGGAACCTATCGCTACGAGCAGTTTCCTGTGCTTGGTCAGCCACTCGGCAAAGCGCGACCGTCCGCCGCTTTCGGGCGGTTCGCCTCCCGAAGGCGCGGGAGCGCCGTCGTCTTCCCGACCGTTATCCGCATACGGGCGGACGTTTTCGGCTGTCTTACCGTCATTGCCCTGCGATGGCGTACGAGCCGCAGCATATGCGGGAGCCGCTTTTTTGTTCTTTTTCGCAACGACGATAAAGCTTATCACCGCCATTGCCAGAGCCGCCGCCGTGAGCACTCCCACGACTATCTGCACCGCTACGAGCGCATACTGCCACCAGGCGGTTATACGCACCATACGGGTGCTGGAATCCATGCCGTTCATCGCGGCGCTGTGCAGCTGATTGTATATTATCCTGTGGCAGGCTTCGCGCACCGCGAGCATGACGGTGGGATTATCTTTGCTGCCGTTCATCCAGTCGTCGTCTTCGCTGCCGTCCAGCCACATATCCGTGCCGGCGACCACCGCTTCGGCGCGCACTTCGGGAGTACCCGTCATGTGAGCGACGCTGCTCGAAGAGTCGGTTTCGCAGATACCGGTGAAATCCCACTCGTCGCGCAGTATGCCCGTGAGCAGACCTTTGTGCACCCCCGCCCATGTGCAGCCTATGCGATTGAACGAAGTCATGACGCCGTTCATATCGCCCTGTCTTATGGCGATCTCGAAAGGACGGAGATACACCTCGCGGGCAGTCTGCTCGTTGAAGAAGGTAGCGACCGCATAGCGGTTGGTCTCCTGGTCGTTTATCGCGAAATGCTTGGTCATCACGATGATGCCCTTGCTCTGTATCCCCTTTATCTCCGCGCACAGCATGACGCCCGAAAGCACGCCGTCTTCGGAGAAGTATTCCCAGTTACGACCGCCGTAAGGCGAACGGTGTATATTGGCTCCGGGCGCGTACACCTCGTACACTCCCGCATGCAGCGCTTCGTGTCCGAACGCCACGCCCAGCTCTTCGATGAGCGGAGCGTTCCACGTAGCCGCCATCACGACTTCGGAAGGAAAACACATCTGCGAATTTATATCCGGATCGGGATTCTTTTCCTTCACTCCTCCGGGACCGTCTCTTGCGATCATGCCGGGAGCGGCTATGCTCTCCGCGCCGTTCATCACGCGCAGACCCTGGGATATCATCAGGCACTGCTCGGCATAAGTCATCTGGTTCAGCAGATCTTCCCACTTGGGATCGTCGTATTCGAGCTCGAAGAACATCGCGAGAGTGAGTTCGCCCTCGGGCGCGGTCACAGTGCCGTATACGGGCATTCTGTCCCCTTCTTCGACGGGTACCTCATGACCGTACTGCATATCGCGCACCATGATCTCGTTCGTGCACTCCAGCTCGGCAGGCTCGGGATACGTTCCGTCCCAATCGCTGCGGGAAAGATACGTTATCTTCTGATCCGCAGTCCCCTCGTAAAGGTTGAGGTCTGCGTCGCTCAGGCGGTTGACTATGGGCTCTCCGGTATCCGCGGATTCGGCGTATATCTCGAAATCGTCCTTCGCCACACGCTTTTCGTATACCATGCCGGCGTCGCCTTCGGCGTCCATACGACCGCCGGTGTTTGCCGGAGAGTGACCTTTCTTCGCGAGGATATTATTGACCGCGTCGTGAGAATCCGTCGCAAGCGTAAGATAATAGGTTCCCGCCTCCAGGATATACGTACCTTCGCCGTAAGCGTCGTAAGTGCGGAAGTTCTCCTCGTCGACGGTGACCGTGACGGTCTGCGAGTTCGGTTTGCCCTCGCCCGCTTCGGACTCCGGATAAAGCATATCCGTCTTTACGAATCCCACGAGTTCCACGGCTGGTTTTTCGATGCCGTGCTCGCCGTCGTATACGGTATAAGGCCGCTGCATATAGACCTGCACGACGTCTTTACCCGCACGGTCGCCGCTGTTCGATACCGTCACGGAAAGCGAGATACCGTCGTCCGTTTCGGCGAATGTCGGCTCGCTGCGCGTAAACTCCGTATAACCCAGCCCGTAACCGAAGGGGAACGCGACTTCTTCGGCATAGGACCAGCCGCTGCCGTCCGTCGCGCCCGCGCTTTCGCCCGCGTTGCCGCCGCCGAGGACGTAATCCTCGTAACGCGTCTCGTAATAACGATAGCCTACGTACACTCCTTCGGAATATACGAGATATTTGGTATTATGGGTAAAGAACCTGCCGCCGTTCTCTTTGCCGAGATCGGGAAGCTCGTCCGACCAGTCCGTCCAGGTAAAATCTCCGAAATTCTCGTAAGACGGAGCGGAACGGTTGTCGTAAACGAGAGTGTCCGGCGTCCTGCCCGAAACGGCATATCCGGTATCCGTCAGCGCGTCCGCTATCGCAACGAAGCTGAGATTACCGCCCATGCCCACCCAAAGGCAGGCGTCTATGCCGTACTCGTCCTTGACTATATTGGCGAACTGCATGGGGTTGGGCGAGTTTATGAGAAGCACTACCCTGCCTACGTCGCCCGCATCCTTGAGCGCCGCGAGATTGCGGAGCACGTCAGCCTCTTCGCGCGTAAGCTCGAGATAGTTCTTCGTGCCGTCGACGTAATCGTCGGGCATGTTCGAGCCGTCCGCGCGCGCCTTTATATCCTGATCTTCGCCTGCGTTCCGCGTTATGACCATGACCGCGGCGTCGCAGTGATTTGCGTCGTTCACCGAAAGCGCGACCGTATCTTCGATCTCGCTCCAAGGGACCTCGCCGACGCGGAAATTCGTATACTGCCAGGTATCTATGCCTTTGAGCTCGCTGCCGTAAGAAGAGTTCGATGCGCTGAGCTCGTTGTATCTGCGATAAAGATCATAGTTGACGTTAAGCCCTTTATCCTCCAGCGCGGAATAAAGGCTTTCTCCCACCGCGCGCGTTTCCATCGCGCCCGATCCCTGACCGAGGAAAGTATACTCGCGCGACGCGATACCGAAAAGGCTCACCGAAGCGTCGCTTGCAAGCGGGAGTGCCTTTTCGCCGCCTTCGATCTCATCGTTCCACAGCAGTACGCTGCCTTCGACCGCGGTCTGCTCCGCTACCCTTTCGGATTCGGCTCTCATGGCTTTATGGTCATACACCTGATGAGTATAGCGTCCGCCCGTTTCCTCGTCCACATCGGTCTGCGTCAGGATATTGCCCGCTTCGTCCTTCTGCACATAGTCGGACTTGAAATACTCCATATCACTGTCGCCGCTGTCTGCGGACTGTACCTTTTTATACGGGTTGATCCCCATAAGATCATTTATCGATCCCGCGTAACTGTTGGCAACGCTCGCGCCCGCTATGCAGAAAGCAAGGAGCAGCGCGAAGAATATCGTCAGCATCACCCAGAAAGATCTTACGAATACGGTAAATTTACTTTTCATCCTCGGACCTCCCGTCTTCCGTTGTTTCCGCATCACGCCTGTTCGCCGTCACTCGGATAACGAACATCGTCAGCGAAAAAGCCAGTCCGAGAAAGAACAGCACGTCCGCTATAAAAAGAAGGACCTGCCACCAATTCTCGAAAAACGACGAAGTGCTCTCCGTCGCCGATGCTATCCCGTTCAGAACGAGATGCGCGACGATAAGCCCCACCGTCGCAAAAAACACGACGATGGCGCAAGCGCCCGCGATTATCCCGAACGGAGCGGCGCCTGCGAGGCGGTATATACCGCTTCTGCGCGCCGCTTTTCCTACGTTGTCTGCCATCAAACATTACCTCCGTATATTTTTTTCGTCCGTACTTTCCGCCGGACAAAAAAAGTATACGAAAAAACGGCGGACAGTCAATGTCAACCGCTTATTCGCCGCGATCAATCGCTTATTCTGCACTTTCTTCCGCCTGCCGATGTTCGGGAACGGGCAGTACGATACCGAGAGCGAACGTCCCTCCGTCCGCACGCACGGAAACGCTGCCGCCGTACTTTTCCGCAGTGCGGAATATGCTCCTGACACCGAAACCGTGATAATCCGTACCGCCCTTCGTCGTATGCGGAAAACCGTCGTCGTCGAAAGATACGCTTCCCGAATAGGGATTTTTCACTCCGATGCTCACCATATCGCCGCTGCGATATATTTTCAGGCTCACCACGCGTTCGTCCTCGCCGAGAAGGCGCACGGCGTCTATCGCATTGTCGAGCGCGTTGCCGAACATGGAATATATGTCCGCTTCGCTCATGAACGACAGCGCCTCCCCGTCCGCGATACACGTCAGCCGCACGCCCGCCGCGGCGCACTGCATGCTCTTTTCGGTGAGCACGATATCCAGCGCCACGTTGCCCGTTTTGACTACGGCGTCGTACATGGATATGGCGCTCTCCATCTCGCGGATAGCCTCTTCGGGCATGCTGCGCACTTTGCCTATCTCCCGCAGCTGATGCCGCATGTCGTGGCACTTCGTGTTGATCAGATCGATATTCGCCTTGCTCATCTCGTACTGCTCGCGCTCCTTACGGCGCAGACGGCGTTCGGCGGCGAGTTTTTCCTCCGCTTCGCTCGTGCGCAGCAGACCGAACAGCGCATACATGAGCAGAGCGCAGCACAGCATATTCGTCATATAATTCACTATCTCGCCCGTAAAGTCCGTATCGGCGAGATACACGAGCACGGAGTTCAGCACGATATCCGCGAACAGTCCCGCCGCGATGAGGAACATCATGGACTTGCTGCGCACGCGCATATCCGCGCCCTCTTTTATCCTGCGCGAGAAGAAATAGTACATCGCGGTATACGCCGCGAAATAGCACAGCAGATAGCCGACGATAAAAAGCAGCGTTTCGCTGTCCCATCCGAAAACGATATCCTCGTCCTGATACATGCCGAGCAGCGGGCTCCTTGCCTGCAGGATGAGCGAAAGGAACAGATTTGCGAGCTCGTAAGCGAAATGCTGCGTCGTATATCCCGCCATGGCGCAGAAAAACAGCGAGGTGAAACGCTCTTCGTAGCAAAGGCACAGTCCAGGCAATGTGAGCGCAAACAACAACAGGAACATCAGAGAAGAGTACCATACTGTATCCGCGAAATCGAACCCCACGGGAAAAGCCGCCGCAACGGCGATCACGGACGCGCACGTCGCGGCAAAGCGCAGGGGAAAATGCCGGCGTTTTTTCAGCCGGAAGGTAAACAGAAATTCCGCGACGAGTATTTCGGTCGCAAAAAGTATCTTATACCAGAACAGAGTGCCGGGCATCAGTCCCCTCCCGCAAGAAAATCGCCCAGCGCGCGTGCGAAACGGTTGCGCTTCGAGCGGGAGATCTGCAAATGCTCGTCGCCCAGCCACACGTCGTACTGCCGCATCGCCGTCACGAACCGCAGATTGACGTAATAACATCTGTTGCAGTATTCGAAATGTTCTCCGACAAGAAGCTTTTCGGCGTCGCCCAGCGAACCGCTCGCCTTGATGTCGCCGTGCGTCGTATGCCATATGAGCATATGCTGCACCACCTCCACGTATCTGATGTCAGTAGTGCGCAAAGCCGCGCGTCCCTCTTTGTTGGATATCCATACCGTCTTGCCGCGTTTGCGGTCGGCAAGCGCGAGTGCGCTCTTCACTTTGAGCGCGAGGTCGGTATACGTCACCGGCTTGACTATAAAGTCGAAAGCGCGCACTTCATACCCTTTTATCGCATAGTGCGCCATATTGGTGACAAAAATGATTATCACCTCATCGTCGCGCTCGCGCAGCCGAGCGGACGCTTCCATGCCGTTCATGTCCGGCAGTTCGATGTCCATGAACACGATATCGAATACGTCCTCGGCATACGAGGAAAGAAAGGTCTCCGCGTCGCGGAACCTCACGACGTTGAAGGATATATTACCCCCCCCCCTCGCATGCTCACGCGTATACCGCTGCAGATGCCCCTCGAGCTGCTCTGCCGCCTTGTCTTCATCCTCGACCACCGCTATGTTTCTCATGCGCCGTCCTCCGCATTATTTTACTTCATTATAGCCGATAACTCCCGCCTTGTCAAGGTACTTTTTCGGGTGGCCCCGACCGCGGTCGGCGTCCGTGTAACGGGCGCAAAGCGAAACGACGTGCCGTGAGGGGGAAGGCACGCCGTTTCTTGAGTGATGGATATTTTACCGCCGCGGGCAAAGGGGATGCCCGCTAAGGAGGTAACGGATTATTGTTTGCTCTCGCTGCCCGCTTCGTCCGGGGTTTTATCCGGAGCTTTGAGAGCTTTACGGATGGCGAAGAATCCCCAGACAGCCGCGCCGGCTACGAGCACGCACAGCAACACGATGAAGAATATCTGCCATACGGGAAGACGATAGCCTATGACTTCGCCGTTCATCGCGTTGGAGTTGACCACCGCGTAGAGTACGTTTCTGACGTTATCGCGAAGCACGATGAGGTCTGCCGTAGAGCCTTCGTTCACCCACGCATGTTCGTCGGTAGCGAGGTCTATATCGCCGCCCGCATACGCCATCTGGCGGGTATTCATGTACTGAGGTATCGTATTGAAGTCGGTGAGCACCGCGCCCTCGAAACCCCACTCGTTGCGGAGTATCTCGGTGAGCAGGCGGTAATCGCCGCCCGTCCAGCGGGTACCGATACGGTTGAACGAGCTCATGACCGCGCGCGTCTTGCCTTCCTTGACGGCAAGTTCGAACGGACGCAGGTAGATCTCGCGGAGAGCCTGTTCGGTCAGCCACGAGCTGTCGCCGGACACCGAACGGTGGGTCTCCTGCTCGTTGACCGCGAAGTGTTTGATGAAGCAGAACACGCCCTTATCCATGCAGCCCTGTATCTGGCGACCTGCCATCTTGCCCGAAAGCACGCCGTCTTCGCTGTAATACTCGAAGTTACGGCCGCCGAAGGGGCTACGGTGGATGTTCGCGCCCGGAGCATACCAACCGGAGTAAGGAGAGCCGTCAACGGCTGCGGCGCCTATGATACCCTCGTCGCCTACCATCTGACCGAACTTGTAAGCGATATCCTTGCTCCAGCTCGTCGCCACGATAGTCTGGCAGCAGTAAGAGCAGGTCTCGTAGAACCTCGTCTTATCCATGAAGCATGCCCAGCCCACGGGACCGTCCGAGCAGTTGACGCGGGGGGCGCTTATGGAATCGATGGGCTCCACCTTGTACGCGCCGTTGTAAGTAAGGTGCGTGAGTTCGGATATCGCGCACTGGTCGAGGAGCGCTTTCCATCTCTCGTCGTCCAAAGACACATACGGTCTGCCCTTTTCGTCCGGATTGATGTACTCGGTGGGTTTTCCGTCGCCGTCCTTCTCGCCGTCGGGATCGTACAGCATGTCGCGCAGCGTCATGCCGTTGTCCACTTCATAGTCGGGGTAAGAATATTGGCTGAAGTCGGTGGGGTTGTTGTGCGAAAGATCGGTAAGCGCGTCCAGCATATCGTAGCCCACGATCTTCTGTTCCGCCGTGGGCGTGGTGGGCCATGTGCCTTCCCAATCGCTGCGGGAGAGCAGTTTATCGAACGTGGGCGACCAATCGGAGTCGAACGCCTCGTCTTCCTGAGCCGTATAACGATTGACTACGGGATTGCCCGTAACGGGGTCCTTATCGTACTTTATACCGGAAGAAGGCACGGAGAACGATACAGAACGGCTGCGGTCGTGCGCGTTTTCAGCCACATACAGCGCGTAGCCGTCACCGCCGTCAAGCTCGTAACCCGTTCCCTCGATGTCGTTCGCTCCCGAATAGTCGTAGGACGCGAGCAGGTACGGGTCGAACGTCAGCGTCACTTCCGCGTCTTCGCCAGGCTCGATGAGCTCCGTCTTGGCAAAGTCAAGGAGCACTACTTCGGACTTCTCCACGCCGCCCGCCGTGTACGGCGCGTGGCCGTAGAGCTGAACGACGTCCTTGCCCGCCACATCGCCGTCGTTATGTACGGTGACCGTTACGGTGTACTTGGTCTTGCCGTCTATCGTCGCATCTTTAAGCGAGCCGAAGTCTGCCGTCCATGTGAAGTCGGTGTAGGACAGACCGTGACCGAAGGGATAAACGACGTTGTCGTTATACCACTCTTCCCCGTCCGTCACGCCGCGGGTCTC
>DXHS01000037.1 GCA_019113275.1 Candidatus Protoclostridium stercorigallinarum | reverse complement strand
CATTCATGCGGACGAATAATAGAATAATGCTGTAATCATATTGTACGATAATGACATGATATGGAAATATCCCCGCTATTGTGTCAGTTTTTGACGCCCGCAAACATCGCGCACGGCATAAGGCGCAAGTTTTGCAATATATCATGCCATTTATATGCATAGATTTAGCTTTTTGCCGCTTTGCGGTATTTTGCGATATTCGTCCGAGCCCTTTACTTAAATTCGATGCGGCTTATATCGCCGAATGTATGTGCGATATACCGTTCGTTGCAAATTTGCTACCGAAAAGCCGCCGTTCATTGATTTTTCGGGCATATTGTGCTATGGTAATAAATACAGACGCATTTGCAGAGTGCGTATCCGAGGTGTGAAAGCGAAGGGGAGATGACCTTTGCGCATGAGAGTGATCGGAATAAGATGTGTCGGAGAGGGGGTGACAGCCGATGCCGCGTTTTATAGCGTATTTTACCGATATATTCGGTTTTGCGCATGCTTATCAGATCGTCGTGATAGCGGTCAGTATAGTAACGGTACTCACGCCGATCAAAAAAGACAGGCGGTCTATACTTATAGCTTTGGCTCGTATAGCCGGGGTTTTTGCCGCGCGCGTGCTCATCGAAGCATTGTTCTTCTGGGGCGCGGATTTCATGCCATGGCTCGGCAGACTGTGTTTCCCGACGGCGACTCTTTTTGTCGTTATACTGTATACGGTATTGTTCTGCCGTGCGAGATTGCAGCTGCGTTTCATAGAAGCCGCGATACTTTCGTCCGCGTTGCTTGCGGTGGACATTTACGTCGTGCAGTTCGCGTTCCTTACGGATCTGCCTATGGCGCTCACCCAGGTCTTGAAAGTGGTATTCAGCTCGATAAATCTTATCACGGCGAGCGTGCTCGTGCGTTATAAGCTGGCGGACTTCCGATACATTTCGGGACTGTATGCGGCATTCACTCTCATAAATTCCGCGGTCGTCATAGTGAGCATATATGTCATCGAGCTGCTGCGCATGTACGTGTTTACTCCGGTCATACCCGAGACCGAGGTGCTGACGATGACCGCTATCTTCGGCGTAGCCATGTACGTCATGACGATAGTTTCTTATCTTACGATGTACAACCTTTGCGACAAGACGGAGCGCGCCATCAGTCTGAGGATAGAGAAGACGATAATCGACGAGAACGCAAAGTTGCTCGACGTAGTGCAGAAGAACCTCGACGACATCCGTCAGATCCGCCACGACGTAAAAAACAATTATGTATATCTGCGCATGATGCTTGAGAACGGGCAGACGGATGAGATGAACGATTATCTGAACGAGTTGTGCGGGGGGGGGGCAGCCGTTCAGTAAGCCCGAGTATCGATTGCGGCAACAGCGTGGTCATGAGCATACTCAATATGGAAAAAACGAAAATGGAGGAGAAGAACATCCGTTTGGTTACGGAGCTGAACGTTCCCGCGGTACTGCCGTTCAAGGAAGTCGATCTGTTCTCCATTATCGTGAATCTCGTAGACAACGCGATAGAGGCGATAGAGCGCGAGCATATGACGGACGCTACGGTGCGCATCAAGATGTCGCTTCGCCGCGAGTATTTTTACATACGCGTCGTCAATCCCGTTCCCGAAAACACGGATAAAGCGTCCATCCTCAAACTGTCTACTTCAAAAGGAAATACTAACGAGCACGGTTACGGGACCAAGATCATACGCCGTCTGGCGGAAAGCTATAACGGGTTTTCGGTATTCTCCGTTGAAAACGGCGAATTCATAGCGGAAGTGATGCTCAATATTCTGAACGAAGGAGACGGCAAAAAATCATGACATTCAGATTTGCTATATGCGACGACGAGCAGATAGCCCTGACGGCGGTCTCGGGCATACTCGTGAATAAATTTTCCGAACACGGAGTGACCGTCAAGGCGGACACATACGCTCCCGAGCAGGGACTTGCGGACGTGTTGTGTTCAAAAGCGTATGACGCGATCTTTCTGGATATAAATATGCCCGAGCAGGACGGCGTGAAGATAGCCGAAGAGCTACGGGCAAGAGGGAATAACGCCGATATAGTATTTGTTTCGGGCGCTGAGGACAGGGTGTTCGGGACGTTTTCGGTGCATCCGTACGGTTTTATCCGCAAACATAAATTTCTTGAAGACATAGATGTGTTCGTGAAGATGTATATGAGCGATCGTTTTACGGAGAACGATCCGGAGATAGAATTCAAAGCGAATAAGACCATTTTCCGGCTTCGTACTTCGGACATAGTGTACGTCGAGTCGATAAAAGAGTATCAATATATATACACGGACGATAAAGAAAAGCCCGAAAAGCTCCGAGAATCCATGAAGACGATGGAAGAGCGGCTCACGCCCTGCGGCTTCATCCGCGTGCATGAGGGGTATCTCGTCAACTACAAGTACATCATGCGATTAGATAAGCAGGAGCTCGTGACGACGACGGGCAAGCACATCCCGATAAGTCGCCGCAGGTTGCAATATGTACGCGAAAAATACATGAAACTCAGCAGATGACCGTAAAACACGGAAAAGCGTTTTGCTTTCCGTGTTTTACTTTATTATTTCGGAAAATTTTCGGGCGGGGTCATTTTAATATCCGCCCGAAAATTTTCCGTTATCGGCGAGCCGAATGAGAACGTGGGATCCGCCGCAAGTTGCACGCGCCGACCAAATATCGGCGATTTCCGACCGAAAATATTTTTGATATTGAATGTGCCCGCATTAAAGGTTATACTGCGTATGCGGTTCATAAAACCAATGGCTCGCGCTTTTGCGGGCGCGGGCGAATAAACAAAGGAGGTATTTTATGGTACGCAAAAAAATGGGGATCGGCTGGAAAGTCGCATGCCTGCTGATAGCTGTCTGTTTAGCGGTAGCGGTCGGCACGCAGGTGATAACAGCCAATGCCGCGATGATGGCAGGCCAGGGCGTCTACTATTCGGATTTCGAAGACATGGACAGCCTGAAGAAAGAAGCGGCAAAACTCGGTCAGAAGATAGGGGAAGAAGGGATGACCTTATTGAAGAACAAGGACGACTCTCTCCCCCTTGACGGCAACGAGGGCGTGAACGTTTTCGGCGTCATGTCCGATAAGATGGTCGGCAGCTCGGAGACCGTAGCCGACGTTCTCGAAGAGGAAGGCTTCCGCGTCAACAGAGTTCTTGCGAACTATTACGAGGAGACCAACACCACTTCATCCGGCGGGATGGGACCGGGCATGAGCAGCACCGAGATAGGCGACGAAAAGACGGAGAAGGATTTCCCCGCCGATGTGCTGAGCAGCATGAACCTTTATAAGGACGTTGCGGTCATCGTCATCTCCCGCGACGGTGCGGAAGGCGACGACCTCAAACTCGTTACCGACGAAGTAGAGGACAACAAGTACATAGGCGAAGACCGCGGCTGGACGCACAAGGACCTTAAAAAAGGTACGGCAGAGTCCGAGACTCCCGGTCAGGGCGGCGGACCCGGCGGTCAGGGCGGTCCCGCGATGCCGATGGCGGAAAGCGACGATGAAGCGGCTCCCGCAGAGGAAGTGGAATTCAAACACTATCTCCAGCTTACCGAATCCGAAGAGGAGCTCATAGGTTTCGCAAAGGAGATATCCGAAAAGGTAGTCGTCGTGCTCAACACGTCCAACGTCATCGAGGCGGGCGACCTTCAGAACGACGACGGTATCGACGGTATCGTGTGGATCGGCAGAACGGGCGACTCCGGTCTCTCCGCTCTCGCGAAGATCCTTAACGGTACGCTCAACCCTTCGGGCAGAACGACGGACATCTGGACGAAAGACCATACGGCGGATCCCACATGGATCAACTACGCTACCGGCGTCCAGGTCGATAACATCAAGAACGATCCCGACAACAAGAACTACGGTAAGGACTACGCTCCCAGCAGCAGTCAGAACAACTACCAGGTGTTCTACAGAAGGATAGTGGACGAGGAAGGCAATGTCTCGTACAAGTCTTATCGCCGTGCGGACGATAACAAGTATATGTCCGGTCCCGATATGTTCTATTACTATGCGTTCTCGATGTACGAGGAAGGCATTTACATGGGCTATCGTTACTACGAGACCTATGCCGCGGATATGGAGGAAGGCGGCGAAGAGTGGTACGACGACGCAGTCGTATATCCCTTCGGTTACGGTCTCTCTTACACGACGTTCGAATGGGAAAACGTGACTCCCGCAAATGAGCTTGAAAATTGGCAGACCAAGAAGACGCTCAATCTTCAGGTCAAGGTCACGAACACCGGCAACGTCGCGGGCAAGGATGTTGTCCAGGTATACTCCCATGCTCCTTATTTCGAAGGGGAAGTGGAGAAGCCCGAAGTACAGCTCGTAGGATTCGGCAAAACGAATACCATACAGCCCGACAAGTCGCAGACGATAACCATAACCGTTAACGTTCAGGATATAGCCAACTTCGACGATTACGATAAGAACGATAACGGCAAAGCTACTTACGAGCTTGACGCGGGTTCCGGTTACGAGCTCAGGCTCCAGGCGAACTCGCACGATGTAAAAGATACGATAGCGCTTTCCGATCTTGCCGCAGACGCGATCCTCGATAAGGACGACTTCTCCGACAAGCCTGTAGAAGCTCTGTTCACCGGCGACGACGAGTACAACTCTCTCGGTTACGACCCGGCGGCTACGGCGACGAACAGCGAGTACGGAAAGTATAACCTTAAAGCGGAAGGCAAGTACGTCGAGATGACGAGAGCGGACTTCGACGGTACGTTCCCCGACGCGCATTCGATGTGGGAACTTTCGAGGAGCGACGACTTCTTCAGCTTCAGCATGGGCCGCGACATGTATGTCCAGGATACCAATGCAAGCAAACTTCCCGAAAACCCGACGGGCGGCGTAGATCTCTGGAACCTCGTTTCCGGCGAGATATACGAAGCCAAGGAAGCGACCGAAGGCGGTGAGCAGGGCGGCACCGAAGGCGGCGAGCAGGGTACTACGCCTCCTCCCGCGACTCTCGCGGATACCGGCGATACCGAGACCAAGAACGTGGCGTTCTACGCCGAGGACGAGGTCGCTAACTCCAACAACCTGCCTTGGGTGAAGCTCGCGTCCGATTTCACGGGTGAGGATGCCGAGTACGCGGATTGGACCCAGCAGAAAGACGCGGCTGCGCAGGCTACGGCAAAGACGGCTGCCGGCGACAACTGGATCGACTACTTCGATATGGCGGGCGTAGACCGCACTGATACGCAGATCACCGAAGGCAAGTTCAAGGGCAAGACCGGTAATCAGGCTTGGGAAGACTTCCTTAACCAGTTCACGTATACCGATCTTATCAAGACGGTTTCCAACATAACCAACAAGGCTATCGAGGCGGTCGGCACGCCGAATACTCCGGCTAACGACAGCCCGAAGAACCTCAGCAGCTCTTTCGATTGGGGCGATCTGCCTCATCTTGCCGCGGCATTCGACCCCGACCTCGCTTACCAGCAGGGCGTGATCGTAGGCAGCGTCTCGCTCCTTAAGAACACCGGCTGGTACGCTCCCGCGATGGACTGTCACCGCACGGCGTTCGGCGGAAGAAACAACGAGTACTATTCTCAGGACGGCTATCATGCCGGCATCATCGGCGCGGCTGCGGTACGCGGCGCACAGTCCAAGGGCTGCGCGACCTACATCAAGCACTTCGCGCTTAACGATCAGGAGACCGGTCGCGTTCGCTGCGCGGCTATCGCTACCGAGCAGTCGGCTCGCGAGCTTTACTTCAAGCCTTTCCAGATCTGCATCCAGGAAGGCAACGCTCAGCATCTTATGGCGAGCATGGGCAACCTCGGCGACTGCTATATCGGTACGAGCTACCCGGTCATGACCGAGATGCTCAGGAACGAGTGGGGCTTCACGGGTATGGCGGCTACCGACGCTTACGTGTCGCAGCTCGATAACGCTCCCATGGATCTCATGGTCCGCACGGGCATGGACGCTCCTCTGCAGGACCAGGATAAGGAAGGCACGGGCAACCGGGGCGAAGGCGAATCCTATCTGCTCTCCGGCATTTGGGATGCTGACGTCAACGACGGTCAGGGCGCGGTCGTCCTTACCGACGGCGAAGACGGCGGCACGCGTATCAGCTACACGCAGTGGTATTGCGTGAGAAAGGCTGCCGAGAACATCCTGTTCGCAAACGTCAACTCCAACTATGTCCGCAACGGCGTGGATACGAGCGCGTTCAAGGGCACGGCGCTCAAAGCCGCCGAACAGGGTACCGTATACGAGGCAAGCGTTGCCGTCGCGTCCGTAACGGACGAGACCGCGGCATATACCGTGACGGCAGGCGCTCTGCCCGAAGGTCTTACGCTCGGTGAAGACGGCAAGATCTCCGGCACGCCTACCTCTGCGGGCGAGGGCAAGTTCACCGTCCAGCTCTCCGTGGCGGGCTACATCACCGCGACTGCGGATTATACGATAAACGTGGCTTCCGCATTCACGCTTGACGGCAGCTCCGCGGCAAACGCTCTTAAAGTAGGCGAGGCTTACGACGCGTACATCGAGTCCGATATCATAAAGGCGGACGGCGAGGACGTCACGCTCTCTTACAAAGTAGCGGACGGCGCTCTGCCCGACGGTCTGACGCTCGGCGCTGACGACGGCCTCATCGAAGGTACGCCCACGACCCCCGGCACGTATAACGTCACCGTCATGGTGACCGAGTCGGTCAAGTCGTCCGGCGGCGGTAAAGGACAGAAAGGCGGCGGTAAAGGACAGAAAGGCGGCGGCTCCTCGAGCGATACCACCGATTATCTGTTCGACATCGAATTCGTCGTGACCGGCGAAGGCGAATCGACGAGCGAGCTCGACGCGATCATCGACCGTATCGAAGCTCTCGAAGCAGCCGTAGGCAGCTCCGACGTTTCGACCGAGATCGCAGCCATCAAGGCGGATATCGAAGCCCTCAAGGGTGCGGGCGTGAGCTCCGCGGATATCGAAGCTCTCGAGAAGAGGCTCGAAGCTCTCGAAGGCAGCGGCTGCGGCGGTAACATCGCAAGCACGATCGCCATCGTAGGAGCGTCTCTCGCGCTCTTCGCGGTAGTCATGGGCGTCATGCTCAAAAAGAAGAAAGAGCAGGACTAAGTAAAACAATTTAATAAGTGTGTGTGCCCCCTCATCTCATGCACTTGTTAAACGTATTCCGGTTCCTCCCGGACGGGAAACGCTCCGTCCGGGAGGAATGCAGGATTTAGCGGAAATATCAAAGATGTGGAGAAGACAATATGAAAAAAAGTATCGTTAAAAAAATCGTCACGGCGGCGATCCTTGCGGCTATCGTTTTATCAATGATGCTCGTGAGCGCATGCGGCAGTAAGGGCAATACCGTAAAGGTCACTTACGACTACAACTACGCGGGTGCGCCCGAAGCGGAAGTCGCTGAGATCGTCAAAGGCGACGTAGCCGAAGAAAAGACTCCCACGCGCGACAGATACAAGTTCGACGGCTGGTTCACGTCCGCCGACTGCGAAGAGGAATTCGACTTTGAGGTAGCTATCGAAGAGGATGTCACTCTTTATGCGGGCTGGACGCAGACTGTAGCGCTCGTGACGTTCGACCTCGGCGAAGGCGGCGAACCCGTCGAGAGCCGTGTGGATATAGGCGGTACGGTGGCTCAGCCCGTCAATCCCACTTACGACGGGCATATATTCGCCGGCTGGTATGCCGATGAGAAACTTACCGAGGAATTCGATTTCACCAAAGCCGTAAACGGCGACACCACCGTCTACGCCAAGTGGGAAGAAGTGACCGGCGATATCGTGACCATAACGTATATGTGGAACTACGGCGGCGCGCCGAACAACGGCGTGGCAAATACCGCGCAGGTGATATCCGGCAGAAAACCTACTTATTACAGCGCGACGCGTGACGGCTGGTATCTCGAAGGCTGGTATACCGACGCGGAATGCAAAAACGAATTCGATTTCGACGAGCGTCTCAACGAAAACGTGACGCTGTACGCAAGGTGGCTCGAAGGCGAGAAGTTCGAGGCGGAGTACGTGGATATAACCGGTCTCAACGGCTCGGGCTATTCGGGCGGCGGACAGCTCATCCAGAAGGATAATTACGAGATGAACGCGAGCAACGGTTACTATCTCGGCGACCTTTTCGTTCCCAACCTTACGATAACGTTCAATATCGAATCGGACGCCGCAGTCGGCGACGCTGTGCTCGTCCTCAGCCTTACGGCGGACTATGCGGACATGACGCTCACCGACGAGATGTTCACGATCAAGGTCAACGGAACGGCTCTTTCGTTCAGCGATATAAAGCTTGCTTCCAAACCGTACGGATCGGCGACCAAGCAGCCGTTCGTCGAAGTTACGATCACTAAAGATCTGCAGCTTATCGACGGTTGGAACAAGATAGAACTCATCGTTAGCAACAATATCAATCCGAACGAGGGCAGCGGAACGATGAAAGCCACCGCGCCGTATATCGATTATATGACCATATATTCGAGCTCGGCTCTCTCGTGGGATCCCGTAGAAGAAAATATCGATAAGGCTCTTAGCTGACGGTCGCGAGGTGATCATGTTCAAAAAACTTTTCGGTACCAAACATGCAAAGGTGTGGGGGATAGTGACGGCGGCGGTGATAGTCGTTGCCATAGTCCTCAACATCGTATGTTTTACGGTAGTAAGCAAGGTATTCGATAACCTTTGGGGCGGCGACACGTCGAGCGGAAGAGGAGAAGGCGGCGTTTATACTCTCGACGAGGGCATAACGGACAAAGCGTCCGCGCAGGCGAACGGCAACGCCGTTTCCGAGGAAATAAGCGAAGAAGGCTTCGTGCTCCTTAAAAACGCCAAGGTGGGGGAAGCCCCCGCTCTGCCGCTTGCGACCTCGTCGTCCGCCAAAAAGAAGGTGAGCGTTTTCGGTAAGAACTCCGTCAACCTCGTATACGGCGGCTCGGGTTCGGGCGCGGGCAATACCGAGGGAGCCAAGAGCATATACGACTCTCTCACTGCGGCGAACTACGAGTATAACGGCAAGCTGAAAGCGTTTTACGACGACAATAATAAGTCCGGCACGGGCAGACCCGCGTCGCTGGATATAGAAGCGGGCATACCCTCCGGCTTCTCTACGGGCGAGACCCCCGTATCCTCATACGAAAGCGATAAGGAGCTCACGGATTCCTTCTCCGAGTACAAGGATATGGCGATAGTCGTCATTTCCCGTACATGCGGAGAGGGCAACGACGTGCCTCTTACCATGAAGGATGAGAAGGGCGGCAAGCTCTCCGGCGCATACGACGAGAACGACCATTATCTCGAACTGGATAAAAACGAGCAGGATATGCTCAAAATGGTATGCGAAGCGGGCTTCGACAGAGTGGTGCTCGTTATCAACAGCAGCCAGACCATGGAGCTCGGTTTCCTCGACGATATCGCGGATGGAGACGACACGATGATCGATTACGATTTCGCTTCCGGCATAGACGCCGCCGTGTGGGTAGGCGGCCCCGGCGCTTCGGGCATCATGGCTCTCGGCAGGATACTGAACGGCGAGGTCAATCCTTCGGGCCGCACGGTAGATACTTACTCCCGCGACTTCACCGAGCTTCCCGTATATCCCAACCTTATGAAGAAGGGCAGCGACGACATGCCTTCGGACATGTACTATAAGGGTTCGACGTCGTCGCCGCAGAACGTGTATTACTCCGACTACGAAGAAGGCATCTACATCGGCTACCGCTATTTCGAAACGCGCGCAGCCGAAATGAACGAAGACGCCGCGGGTTCGGGAGATGAGTGGTACAAGAATAACGTCGTTTATCCTTTCGGCTACGGTCTGTCTTATACTACGTTCGACTGGTCGGCGGATACAGATTCTCTCGACGGCGGCGTGATCGAAAAGGATTCGACGATCACCGTGAACGTCAACGTCAAAAACACCGGCAACGTTGCGGGCAAGGACGTCGTTCAGCTTTACGCCCGCACGCCGTATACCGACGGCGGGATAGAGAAGGCGGATAAAGTCCTCGTCGCGTTCGGAAAGACGGATACTCTCGACGCCAAAACGGGAGAGGGCACCGTCAGCCTGACGTTCGACGCTTACGACCTCGCGAGCTACGACAGCCTCGACGCCAATAAGAACGGCTTCAAGGGCTACGAACTCGAAGCGGGCGATTATACCTTCTTCATAAGTACGGATGCGCATACGGCGGTCGACGAGTTCACGATGAAGGTCACGTCGGACATCCGTTACGAGACTTCGGTAGAGGGCGGAGCGGAAGTCGTGAATCGTTTCGACGACGTGGACGACCAGCTCGGTCAGCAGCTCTCCCGCGCGGACTTCGAGGGCACGTTCCCCGAAGCGCGTACCGCGGACGAGCGTATCGAGGACGACGCTTTCTTCGCGGAAGTGAATTCTTTCGACACGAATAACCCGATCACGGACGACAGCGACGAGGTAAAGAACGCCGATCTGTCCTATTCGACCAAAAAGGTCTCCGACGGTATCACCCTCATCGATCTCGTGGGCGCGGATTACGACGACGAAGATTGGGACGAGCTTCTTGCCAAGATGACGCTCAAATCCATGCACGAGATGCGCGAGCTCACGGCTTACGGTACGGCGGCGGCAGACTTCATCAAGAAGCCCAAGACCATCGACGCCGACGGCCCCGTCGGGTTCACGCAGTTCATGGGCGGCGGCAACGAAGTCACCGATACCTGCATGTATCCGAGCGAACCCGTGCTCGGTTCCACGTTCAACATCGCTCTTGCCGAGAAGATGGGCAAGGCGATAGGCAACGAGGCGCTCATAGGCGACGGCAACGACCCGTATACGGGTTGGTACGCACCCGGGCTCAATCTGCACCGTTCTCCTTTCGGCGGGCGCAATTACGAGTATTACAGCGAGGACGTCATCCTCAGCGGTAAAATGGGCGCGAACGTCATCAAGGGCGCATGGAGCAAGGGCGTATGCGCTTACATGAAGCACTTTGCCGTAAACGAGCAGGAAACGCACCGCACGGGCGTGTGCACGTGGATAACCGAACAGACCATGCGCGAGATCTACCTCAAAGCGTTCGAGATAGCGGTCACCGAAGATGTTGACTCCGCTAAAGGCGTGATGAGTTCGTTCAACCGTCTGGGTACGCTCTGGGCGGGCGGCGACTACCGTCTGCTGACCGAAGTTCTTCGCAACGAGTGGGGCTTCGTCGGCTGCGTGATAAGCGACTTCTCCGTGGGTCTCGACTATATGAGCTCCAAGCAAATGGCTTATGCGGGCGGCGATCTCAACCTCACCAACATAGACACGGGCAACTGGGTCGACAAGAACAGCAAGACGGATATCTATGTCGTCAAAAACTGCATAAAGAACTTCCTGTACATGCTTGTCAACTCCAACGCGATGAACGGCATGGGCGCGGATTACAAGACGCATCTCGCGACATGGAAGGTGGTGGTGATAATCATAGACGTAGCCGTATTTGTCGGTCTCGCGGTGTGGGGAGTATTCGCGATACTCGGCTCCCTCAGAAAGAGCAAGCAGAGCGTGCCGGCAGATACCGACGACAAGCAGGACGGCGGCTCGGATAAATAAAACCCACCCCTCGAACGGCAGGCGGCTCTCACTGAAAGTTCTGCCTGACCGGACATCATTCCGGCAAGCCCCTCGCACACCGACGGTAGAGTATCCCCTCACTCCCGAGTGAGGGGCTTTGCCTTTTGTTTCGGGCATATGCCGATCGTTGACGGAACTTACCGATCGTTGCAGCCGCGGCGATATGCGGGTACTTCGGTTGACTCACTGCCGCATTTGTTTTATAATCGTTAGTACGATCATGGTGTATGTCGCGCCTGTTCCGATGCGTATCGTTAGGGTCGGCACGGCATAAGAGGGGGTGCAATGAAAGTTTTTTCGATCGCGATGTGCGACGACAGTTCCCGTGCGCTTACGGCGTTTTCCGTCGCGCTCGAAAATGTTTTCGAGAAGTGCGGTGCAAGGGCGCTGATAGATACGTTCTCTTCGCCCGCGGCGCTGGAACGCTCCATGTCGGAAAAGCATTACGACGCGGTGTTCCTCGATATCGAAATGCCCGCCGCGGACGGCATAACTCTCGGGAAAAATCTGCGTACGGCAAAAGATACGACGCGCATAATCTACCTGTCGGGAAGGGAAGACCGCGTGTTCGACGCGTTCGTCGCACATCCCTTCGGTTTTATAAGAAAGAACAGTTTCGCGAATGACAGCGTCGATGCGGTAAGGTCGCTCCTTGCGTCGTGCAGCGTCAAAACGGTGGAGATCGGAACGTATACGAACGATGTTGTGGAAGTCGATCCTTCGGCAGTCGTTTACGTCGAAAACGTAAAAGACCGTCAGCTTTTTCATTTTGCGGAAAACGCTCGCACACTCACAGTGAAATCCACGCTCGGGCGGCTCGAAGATCTGCTTTCTCCGTACGGTTTTATCCGCGTTCATCAGGGCTATATCGTCAATCATGATTATATCTCCCGTCTCGATAATACGTCCGTGACATTGACGAACGGAGAGATCGTTCCCGTCAGCCGCAGAAAACTCGGCGAAGTCCGCAAAAAGTTCATGAGCCTCATCGATAAGGGCGGAGAATGATCCGCCGCATCGCATATGAGCATATTTCAAACGCGGGCCGAAAGCTCCGCGTTTTTTGTATCCGGGCGATATACCGTGAGATAGTTCCGAAAAATTTTTCGGGAACCTATTGAAATTTACGATATAGTGTGTTATACTGTTTTGACATAACATAAGGGAGAGAAATTGCGTCATGTGGAAAGCGGCGGTCGTGGAGGACGAAAGA
>DXHS01000036.1 GCA_019113275.1 Candidatus Protoclostridium stercorigallinarum | reverse complement strand
GCAGCTGTTTCGCATACTTAAAGCACGGCAGAGCGTAATCTCCGTGCCCCTCCGCAGCTATCATGATGTCGTCCGCCGCCACGAGCGGACTGTTTATCGCTTTGCATATCTCGCTTTTGTAATCCATGAGCTTATTTTAACACAATCCGCCGCGATTTTCAAGCCTTTCTCCGCACAATTTACAAGGAGACCCCCTTCGGGATCTCCTTTAATCAGTCATGAAACATAAATGAGCCGATATGACCGGACGCGCAGCCCGCATCGGCGGCATCATATGCCGTCACTCATACGTTGAAGCGAAAAAGAACGACATCTCCGTCGCGGACGACGTAATCCTTGCCCTCGCTGCGGACCAGACCCTTTTCCTTAGCCTGAGTGAAGCCGCCCGCGGAAACGAGGTCGTCGTAAGAGACGACTTCGGCGCGGATGAAACCGCGTTCGAAATCGGTGTGTATCTTGCCCGCCGCCTGCGGCGCTTTGGTGCCGCGCTCTATCGTCCATGCGCGGACTTCCTTTTCGCCCGCGGTGAGGTATGATATCAGCCCGAGGAGCGCGTAGCACTTGGTTATCATGCGGTCGAGCCCGCTCGCGCCCAAGCCGAGCGCTTCGATGTATTCCGCGCGCTCGGACGCGGGAAGCGCGGCTATCTCCGCCTCCACGCCCGCACTTATCTCGATGAACTCCGCGTTCTCGGACTTAGCGAACTCCGCCACCGCGGCGGAAAGCTCGTTGGACTTGCCTATATCCGCCTCGTCGATGTTCGCGCAATATATCACGGGTTTGCCCGTGAGCAGGAAGTACGAGTCCATGAGCGCCTTTTCGTCGCCTTTAAGCCCCAGCGTGCGCAGGCACTTGCCCTCGTTGAGGCATGCTTCGAGTTTTTTAAGCAGCTCGTACTCTTCGGCATACTTCTTCTCTCCCGTGCGCACGAGGTGTTCGGCGCGGGAGAGGCGTTTTTCCACGCTCTCGAGGTCGGCGAGCACGAGCTCGGTATTTATCGTGTCGATATCGCGCAGCGGATCCACGCTGCCCTCGACATGGATGATGTCGGGGTCGCGGAAACAGCGCACGACGTGCACTATCGCGTCCACCTCGCGGATATGCGAGAGGAACTTGTTGCCCAGACCTTCGCCGCGGCTCGCGCCTTTGACGAGCCCCGCGATGTCCACGAACTCCACGATCGCGTGGGTTATCTTGCGTGTGTTGTACATTTTGCCGAGCACTTCGAGACGTTCATCGGGCACGGCTACCACACCCACGTTGGGTTCTATCGTACAGAACGGATAGTTGCGCGCTTCCGCGCCCGCGTCCGTTATCGCGTTGAACAGTGTGGACTTGCCCACGTTGGGCAGTCCCACGACGCCGAGTTTCATTTCTCTCTCCTGTTATGCGGTCATGCGAAATACCTCACGCCCGACTCGAATATCTTCATGTCGAACCGCGCGGGTATGTTTTTGTAAAGGTTGGCGCCTATACGCTCCGAATGCCCCATCTTGCCGAGTATACGCCCGTCTTCGCTCGTTATGCCCTCTATCGCGTACATCGAGCCGTTGGGGTTGTACGGCGACTCCGTGACGGGCTTGCCGCTGCCGTCGCAGTACTGCGTGGCGATCATGCCCTTAGCGGCCATCTCTTTAAGGCTCTCTTCGGGAGCGACGAAACGTCCCTCTCCGTGCGAGACCGCGACGCCGAACACGTCTCCTACTTCCACTCCCGCCAGCCAGGGCGACTTTACCGAAGCGACGCGCACGTCGGCTATCTGCGAGACGTGGCGGGCGATGTTGTTGAACGTCAGCGTGGGGCTGGAAGCGCTCTGCACGCTTATGCTGCCGCCGGGGAGCAGACCCGTCTTGACCAGGGCCTGGAAGCCGTTGCATATACCGAGCACGAGACCGTCGCGGGAGCCGAGCAGCTCGCGCACCGCATCCGCTATGCGTGGATTGCGGAAAGTCGTGGCGATGAACTTGCCCGAGCCGTCAGGCTCGTCGCCGCCCGAGAACCCGCCGGGGAACATCAGTATGTTGCAGGCGGATATGCGTTTCACTATCTCCGCCGCGCTGTCCTCTATCTCTGCCGCCGTACGGTTGCGTATCACGAATATATCCGCCTCCGCGCCCGCTCGCTCGAAAGCGCGAGCCGTGTCGTATTCGCAGTTGGTCCCCGGGAACACGGGTATGAACACGCGGGGCTTCGCCGCCTTGACGCGGGGCGCAGCAACGTTCCTTTGAGTGAACGACAATACAGGGGCTTCGCCCTCCGCCGCCGCTTTGGTGGGATACACCTTTTCGAACGTGCCCGTATACGCTTCCGCGAGCTTAGCCGCGGATATCGTTTCGCCGCAGGCGGAGAATACGCCGCCCGCAGTCGATCTGCCGTAAACTTCCGCGCCGAAAGCGTCGAACGCCGAAAGGTCGCGCCCCGCAACGAATACATCGCCCGGCGAATTGAGCAGATCGCGTTCGCCGAAAGAGGCGAACTCGAAGCCCGTGCCTTCGCCGAGGCAGGACACGGCTATCGCAGCCGCATCGCCGCCCTCGTCGGACACCTGGCAGAAATCCACGTCGCCCGCCGCTATCGCCTTGTGCATGGCGGTCATGAGCTCGGCTGCGAACGCAAGATCGGGCATGCCGTCCGCTGCGCGCTTCATGCGCACTATCTTCACTTCGCGTCCCGCGCCGAGCACGTTGGTGACCAGCGTGCGGGCGTCCGCGGGTGCAAGCGCGAAGGATATGAGCGTGGGAGGAACGTCCAGCTTCTCGAAAGAGCCGCTCATCGAATCCTTGCCGCCTATCGCGCCGAGTTCCAGACGGAGCTGCGCGTACAGCGCGCCGAGAAGGGCGGAAGCGGGTCTTCCCCACCTCACGGGATCCTTGCCGAGGCGCTCGAAAAATTCCTGGAAAGTAAGGCGTACACGCCGCCAGTCGGCTCCCGTCGCCGCGACTTTGAGCACGCTCATGAGCACCGAATACACCGCGCCCACGAAGCGGCTCTCGGTAAGAAGGTCGGGGATGCAGCCGTATGCGGATACCGTCGCGGTATTCGTCTCTCCGCGCACGGGCAGCAGAGCCGCCATCGCGGGAGGAGGCGTGAGTTTGTTTTTGCCGCCGAAAGGCATGTATACCGAAGCCGCGCCTATGGTGCCGTCGAACATCTCGCCGAGCCCCTTCTGCGAGCATACGTTATGCGACGCGAGCACGCCGGAAAGCGCTTTGAGCCCCTCGCCTTCCGCGCCGCGCGCACGCGTGCGGAAGAAGGACGGCGCATGGTCGCGCAATACAGCCTTGTGCTCCTGCGCCACGCCGTTGGTATCGAGGAACTCGCGGGAGATATCCACGACCGTCCTGCCTTTGTGCGTCATGCGCATCCTGCCGGTATCGGTGACCGTCGCGAGCACCGTCGCTCCCAGGTTCTCGCCCGCGCAGAGCGCGATCATCTTATCCGCGTCCTTCGCGGCGACGACTACAGCCATGCGCTCCTGCGATTCGCTTATCGCAAGCTCGGTGGAATTGAGACCCTGGTACTTCTTGGGCACCGCGTCCAGGCTGATGTCCAGCCCCGGGGCGAGCTCGCCCACCGCGACGGACACGCCGCCCGCGCCGAAGTCGTTGCAGCGTTTGATGAGCCGAGTTACTTCGGGGTCGCGGAAAAGGCGCTGTATCTTGCGCTCGGTAAGAGGATTGCCCTTCTGCACCTCCGCGCCGCAGGTATCCAAGCTGTGCACGTTATGCGCTTTGCTGGAACCCGTGGCTCCGCCGCAGCCGTCACGCCCCGTTTCGCCGCCTATGAGCAGCACGAGGTCGCCCGGCTCCGGACGGGAGCGCACTACGTTGTATGCGGGCGCGGCTCCCACGACGAAGCCCGTTTCCAGGCGCTTCGCCTTGTAGCCGTCGTGGTACATCTCGTGCACCATGCCCGTCGCCAGACCTATCTGGTTGCCGTAGGACGAGAATCCCGCCGCGGCGGTCGTAGATATCGTGCGCTGAGGCAGTTTGCCTTCGAGCGTCGCGGAAAGCGGTTCGTTGATGTCGCCCGCGCCCGTGACGCGCATGGACTGATACACATACACACGCCCTGACAGCGGATCGCGTATCGCGCCGCCGAGACATGTCGCCGCGCCGCCGAAAGGTTCTATCTCCGTCGGGTGGTTGTGAGTTTCGTTCTTGAACATCACGAGCCAGTCCTCCGGCTTGCCGTCGACGTCCGCGGTCACTTTTATCGAGCACGCGTTGATCTCCTCGCTCTCGTCGAGATCGGGGATCTTGCCCTGTTTTTTGAGCTGCTTGGCGCCTATCGTCGCCATATCCATGAGCGTCGGATACTTTTTATCCGGTCTGCCCGCGGCGAACTTGTCGTGCAGCAGCATGTATTCGTCCAAGGCTTCTTTGAGCTCGGGGATATCCGTTTCGGTATCCATCGCGGTCAGGCGCGTGCCGAACGTCGTGTGGCGGCAATGGTCCGACCAATACGTATCGATGACTTTGAGCTCCGTTTCGGTGGGATCGCGGCGCTCTTTTACGAAGTAGTCGCGCACGAACGCGAGGTCTTCGAGGCTCATCGCGAATCCCATGCTCGCATGATAGCCCGCGAGCGCCTTTTCGTCCATGGAGGTAAAGCCCTTCACCTCGGGCACGGGAGCGGGTTCGTCGTACACCGCGTCCAGCGACTGCGGCTTTTCGGAAGAGCAGAGGCGGGATTCCACGGGATTGACGAGATATTTGCCGAGAGCCGCCGCCTGAGCCTTATCTATGCCCTCGAAAGCGTATATCGTCGCCGTTTTTATGAGCGGGCGCGCGCCCATCGTGAGCAGCTGCACGCACTGAGCGGCGCTGTCCGCACGCTGGTCGTACTGACCGGGCAGCAGTTCCACGCCTATGACGGTGCAGCCCGAAAGATCGACCTCTTCCTCGTAGACGTCGTCTACGGGCGGTTCGGAAAATATCGTCAGTTTGGCGCGCTCGAAATCTTCGCCGTCCAGCCCCTCGATATCGTAGCGGATGAGCATGCGCATCTTCGCTTTGATATGGAGAGCGCTCTCTATCTCCGCCTGCTTGCGGCGGCGGACGGTGTCGTACCCCTCTTTCTTTTCAACAAACAGTCTCCTGATCATGTGTTCTCCCGTTATCCCTCAACCGAGTTCTTTGAGTATGTCCGTGCGGTAATGCACTTTGTCGAACGTTATGCGTTTTGCGTTCGCGTACGCCTTGTCGCGAGCTTCTTTGAGCGTGGGAGCGAGCGCGGTAACGCCCAGCACCCTGCCGCCACTCGTGACGATGTCGCCGTCCGCGTCGAACGCCGTGCCCGCATGGAACACGATGACGCCGTCGTCGAGATCGCCGAAAGTTATCTTTTTGCCCTTTTCGTACTTTTCGGGATAGCCGCCGGACGCGAGCACCACGCATACCGCGCTGTCCCCCGTCCACTTTATATCCACTTTATCCAGAGTGCCGTCTATGCACGCTTCGAATATCTCGAAAAGATCGGTGGCTAGACGAGGCAGTATGACCTGCGTTTCGGGGTCGCCGAAGCGCGCGTTGTATTCGAGCACGCGCAGGTCGTCTCCGTCTATCATCAGCCCGGCGTACAGCACGCCTTTGAACTCTATGCCCTCGGCGATGAGACCTTTGAGCGTGGGCAGCAGCACTTCGTCGTAAATGCGCTTTTCCATATCCGGCGAGACCTTATACGAGGGCGAGAACGTGCCCATACCGCCGGTATTGAGCCCTTTGTCGCCGTCCAGCGCGCGTTTGTGGTCCTGGCTCGTCGTCATGGGGACGATCGTTTTGCCGTCGCAGAACGCGAGAGCCGAGCATTCGAAGCCTTTGAGGAACCTCTCTATGACCACGGTGTTGCCCGCGCTGCCGAAGGCTTTGTCGAGCATGATCTCTTTAAGCCCCGCTTCGGCGTCCTCTTTCGTCTCGCATATCAGCACGCCTTTGCCGAGAGCGAGCCCGTCCGCTTTGAGCACGACGGGATACGCGCAGCCGCCGAGGTACTTTTCCGCCTCGTCGTAAGAGGCGAACACCTCGTATTCGGCGGTGGGGATGCCGTACTTCTTCATCAGGTCTTTTGCGAAGGACTTGCTCGCTTCCAGCCTTGCGGCGTTCGCGCGCGGTCCGAAAGCGCGGAAACCTTCCTTTTCCAGCCTGTCCACCATGCCTGCGGCGAGAGGATCGTCGGGAGCGACGACCGTCATGTAGATGTCCGGGTGACTACGCACAAAAGCGACGACCCCGTCGAGATCCGTCGCTTTTATATCACCGTGACATTCCGCAAGGCGCGAGATGCCCGCGTTGCCGGGCACGCAGTATATCTTGCCTACTTCGGGCGAACGGGACAGCGAGTACACTATCGCGTGCTCGCGTCCGCCGCCTCCCACTACCAATACGTTCTTTTTCATCGCGGTATTCCTTATGTTTTTATCAGTGTTTGAAATGTCTCTGCCCGACGAATATCATCGCCACGCCTTTCTCGTCGCACTTCCTGATCGAGTCGTTGTCGCGTATGCTGCCGCCCGGCTGAACTATCGCGGTGATGCCCGCTTCCGCAGCCGCTTCGACGCAGTCGTCGAAGGGGAAGAATGCGTCGGACGCAAGCACGGCGCCCTCGGGATCGTTGCCCGCTCCGCGCGCATGATCTATCGCCTGCTGCGCCGCCCATATACGGTTGGTCTGTCCCGCGCCCACGCCGATAGCCATATAATCTTTGGCGATGACTATCGCGTTGGATTTGGTATGCTTGACCACTTTATAAGCGAATTCGAGCTGCTTCTTCTGCTCGTCCGTCGGGGCTTTTTCTGTCACCGTTTTCACCTCGTCGGAATACAGAGATCTGTCCTTCTCCTGAACGAGCAACCCGCCCGCGACCTTCTTCATGTCGCGCACGTTCTCACCGTAAGGCTTCTCGATATCGTCGAGCTCGAGCAGGCGCAGGTTCTTCTTCGCGGAGAGTATCTTCTTCGCTTCCTCGCTGAAACGGGGCGCGATGATTATCTCGAGGAAGATCTTCGCCATCTCGCTCGCGGTCTCCGCGTCCACTTCCCCGTTGCATGCGACTATGCCGCCGAAGATGGAGACGGGGTCGCAGGCATAAGCCTTTTTATACGCCTCGGCTATGCTGCCGCCGAGAGCCGCGCCGCAGGGGTTGGCATGCTTGACCGCCACCACCGCGGGGCTGTCCGGGAACTCTTTGAGAAGATCGAGCGCCCCCGCGCAGTCGTTGATGTTGTTGTACGAAAGCTCTTTGCCCTGGAGCTGGCGCGCCGCGCTCAGCGTTCCCGCCGTCTCCGCCGCGAACAGCTCGCTGTACCACGCGCCTTTCTGGTGAGGGTTCTCGCCGTAACGCATGTCCTGCTTCTTTTCATAAGCGAACGTAGCCTGGTCGGGGAACTCGATGCCCAGCTTCTTCTGCATGTAGTTGGATATCATGGTGTCGTACACCGCCGTATGACGGAACACCTTGTACGCAAGAGAGAAACGCCATTCACGGTCGTCCGTGCCGTTCTTTATCCTCTCGATCGCGTCGCCGTAATCGGCGGGATCGACGAGCACGATGACTCCCGGATAGTTCTTCGCCGCGCTGCGGATCATCGTCGGTCCGCCGATGTCGATGTTCTCCACCGCCTCCTCGAGGGTGACCCCCGGCTTCTCCACCGTCGCTTTGAACGGATAGAGGTTGACCGCAACGACGTCTATGCGGCTTATGCCGAGCTTGTCCAGCGTCTGCATGTGCTCGGGGATATCCCTGCGCGCGAGCAGCCCCGCGTGCACCGCCGGATGAAGGGTCTTTACCCTGCCGTCCAGGCACTCGGGGAACCCCGTTACGTCGCTTATGTTGACGGGCTTCAGACCCGCTTCTTTAAGGGCTTTTTCGGTACCGCCCGTGGATATGATCTCGAACCCGAGACCTTCCAGCGCGCGGGCAAAGTCCACTACTCCCGTTTTGTCGCTTACGCTTATGAGCGCTCTTCTCTTGTCTGCCATCGGCTTATGCTCCTGTTTTATCGTTCGACGGTAACGACTTTGCCGTCGATCACTTTTATCTTGTCGTCGCAGAGATCCTTTATCACGCTCACGAGCATGGGGTGTTCTATCTGCGAAAGTATGCGCTTTTGCAGCGCTTCGGGCGTATCGCCCTTATACACGGTCAGCTTCTGCTGACGGATGATGAGACCGCCGTCCACGTCCGAGCTGACGAAATGCGCGGTGGCTCCGCTCTCCGTTTCGCCCGCCTCTATCACCGCTTTATGCACGCGGATACCGTAGTAGTTCCTGCCGCCGAACTTGGGCAGTAGCGACGGATGTATGTTGACGATACGATAGGGATATTCGTCTATTATGAACTGCGGAAGTATGCCGAGATATCCGGCGAGCACGACGTAATCGACGTCGTACATTTTAAGCAGCCTGAGTATCTCCCTGTCGCGGGCTTCCGCCGACGGATAGTCCTTTTTGCAGCAGACGTAATTGGGGATCTTGGCGCCTTCCGCTCTCACGAGCGCATACGCCTCGTGATTGGACGAGATGACCACGGCTATCCTGCCGTCTATCTCGCCCGACGCGCACGCGTCCATTATCGCCTGCATATTCGTACCGCTTCCGCTAACGAGTAACGCAAGTTTTTTCATATATACCTCGCTCGGGTCACTTGCCTTCGCGCAGCAGTTTCACGCCGCTGCCTTCGGTGACCCTGCCTATAATATATGCGCTTTCGCCCTCCGCTATCGCCGTTTTCACGACATTCTCCGCTTCTTCCGCGCTCACGGCGAACACCATGCCTATACCCATGTTGAAGGTATTGTACAGTTTGTCGTCGCCCAGCCCGCTCTTTGCCGCGAGAAGGTCGAATATCGGCAGACGGGGGAAAGAATCGAGGTCGACTTCCGCGCACAGACCTTCGGGAAGGATACGCGGGATATTCTCGATGAACCCGCCGCCCGTGATGTGCGCGATACCGTGCACGTCGTGCTTATCCGCTATCGCGAGCGCGGAGCGGACGTACAGTTTCGTGGGGGTGAGCACCGCTTCGCCCACCGTCATACCGAGAGAAGCGTCGTACTTCTCCAGCTCTTTCCTGTCCTCGCCCAGCAATTTGCGCACGAGCGAGAAGCCGTTGGAGTGCACGCCGCTCGAAGCGAGACCGACGAGCGCGTCGCCCTTCTTCACCTTCGAGCCGTTGATTATCCTGTCCTTATCCGCGATGCCTACCGCGAAGCCCGCGAGGTCATACTCGTCCTCGGGGTACATGCCGGGCATTTCCGCAGTCTCGCCGCCGATGAGCGCGCAACCCACTTCCTTGCAGGCTTTCGCCACGCCCTTGACGACGACGGACATTTTTTCGGGGTCGAGTTTGCCGCATGCGACGTAGTCGAGGAAAAACAGCGGCTTCGCGCCCTGGCATACGATGTCGTTCACGCACATGGCTACGCAGTCGGTGCCTATCGTGTCGTGCTTGTCCAGCACCATCGCGTATTTCAGCTTGGTGCCCACGCCGTCCGTGCCCGATACGAGCACGGGTTCTTTGAGCCCTTTGGGTACGGCATAAAAACCGCCGAACGAACCGAGACCGGAGAGCACGTTTTCGTCGTAAGTATCCGCCGCGCTCTTTTTGATGAGATCGACGAGTTTATAGCCGCGAGTTACGTCCACTCCCGCGGACTTGTAATCTATCATGGCGGTGACCTCCGCTTACTTTTTATCTTCGGTGATGCGGCGCATCATCTCTTTATACGCGTCTTCCACGCCGCCCATATCGCGGCGGAAACGGTCTTTATCCAGCTTCTCGCCCGTTTTGCTGTCCCAGAAGCGGCAGGTATCCGGCGAGATCTCGTCGGCAAGGATGATCCTGCCGTCGTATCTGCCGAACTCGAGTTTGAAGTCGATAAGATCCACGCCGAGATGTTTGAAATACTCTTTGAGGACTTCGTTGACCTTGAAGGCGGTCTTCTGTATGGTGTCGATCTCCTCTTTGGTCGCAAGACCGAGAGCGAGAGCGTACCAGTCGTTTATCATGGGGTCGCCGAGATCGTCGTTCTTGTAGCTGAACTCGAACCCGGTGGAAAGAAGAGGCGTTCCCTCTTTTACGCCGTAGCGCTTGGAGAACGATCCCGCGGCGACGTTGCGCACGATGACTTCGAGCGGAACGATCTCCACCTTTTTCACGAGCGTCCTTCTGTCGTCTATCTCTTCGATGTAATGAGTCTCGACGCCGTGCTGCTCGAGCAGACGGAACATCATGTTGCTCATTTTGTTGTTGATGACGCCCTTGCCCGCGATCTGACCTTTTTTGAGCCCGTTGAACGCGGTCGCGTCGTCTTTATAATCGACGAGCACTACTTTCTCGTCGTCCGTGGCAAAGACCTTCTTCGCCTTTCCTTCGTAAAGCTGCTTTCCTATTTCCATGGTATTTCTCCCGCGGCAGCGCCGCTTGTTGTATTTCAGTCTTTCCTGAGCTCTTTTCTGAGAGCGATATCATCGTTCACGACCTTTTTGCGCATGTCCTCTTTATACTCGGCGAGCTTTTCTTTGAGCTCCGCGTACTTGACCGCAAGTATCTGTACCGCAAGTATGGCGGCGTTGTCCGCGCCGTTGACCGCGACCGTAGCCACGGGCACGCCCTTGGGCATCTGCACCATGGACAACAGGCTGTCCAGCCCGCCCATGAAGCTCGTCGCCACGGGAAGAGCGATAACGGGAAGAGTGGTGTACCCCGCCAGAACGCCCGCAAGATGCGCCGCTTTGCCCGCAACGCCTATGAGCACCTCGAAGCCGAGCTTTTCCGCGTTCACAGCGAAATCGTGAGCTTCCGTCGGCGTGCGGTGCGCGGAGATCACCCGCACTTCGCTCTCGACGCCGAAACTGTCGAGTACCGATACGGCGGGCTTGACCACGTCGTAATCCGATCTCGAGCCTATAACTATGGCAACTTTTCCGTATGCGCTCATGTGTTCCTCCGAAAACATTTCTTTTACCCGTAAAGTATAGCATTTCCCCCGCCGACAAGTCAAACGATTTTACGGGGCAACGGTGATGCGCAGGAGGAAAGGAGCGCTTTTGAAAAAGCTCCCCTTTCCCCCTGCACCCCCTTTCCCCGAAAACCCGAACCGAACA
>DXHS01000035.1 GCA_019113275.1 Candidatus Protoclostridium stercorigallinarum | reverse complement strand
CTCATCGTACCACAGAGGGTACGATATCGTTCCGTTTCGCGCACCTGACCTCGCGATCTTGCGCCGATAAATGCTCGCTGCAAGGAGATGCTACTCACGAGCCGTTTCCCGGCAGTGCCCTCCCGCGCAGCCGTAGTGACTCCTACAGCAAGCGTGACACGCAAGGGAAACAGCCGAAAAGCGCGCTCATTTGCAGTGTTCTATTGGGGTTGGCACCGGGTACGGGAAATTATCGCGAAAATAAATAGTTAAATAAGCAAAAAAGTACCCGAAATCATTTTGAGTTTCGCGGCGCTTTGTGATAAAATAGAACGGATAGCGGAAATTTTTCCGTATGTCTCGATAAAGAGAGGAATTCTGATCAATGAACAACGAGGTAAACGCAAACCGCAAGTCGCCCGCGCTCGGGCTGTTCGGGAAGATATACTATCCCGTTCTCGCTATCGTCGCGGCAGTGCTTCTGGTATTATCGTTTGTGACCTACTATACCGTGTCCGCCCCCACGGACGCGGGGTTCGATACCGCCGCGGCGGTGACCCGTGCCGAAGAGCTCGCCGGACTCGGTGAGCGCAACACCTGGCACACCGGAACGGGCAGCACTACGGATTATGCCGTGAATACGATCGACGGCTGGCTTGCCGGAACGGGTATCGTCGAACAGACCGCTTCCCGCGCAGAACCCACCGTGGACAAGGACGACGGCGAAGATATGGATATCACCGCGTCTTATGCGGACGGCTATGCGGCGTCGTACACCTGGGTGAACTTCGCCGCCGATGACATCGATTACACCGTGGACGCTGATACCGTCCGCGCGATGACGAAGGGCGATTTCGCCGGTTACGAAGGCACGGCTTACGCCGGAGCGCAGCCCAACGATCTCGTGATAGTCATCCCGGGAACGGATACGAAAGCGGGCGAGGCGGGCGACGCCGTACTGCTTATGACGCATTACGACAGCGACAGCGGCAGCTCCGCATTCGGCGGCGCGTCCGCTGCGGCTGCGATGATCTCCGTCGCTGAGAACATAGCGAAAGGGGACGCCGAATATAAAAACGACCTCGTATTCGTTGTCACGGACGGCAGATACGAGTCGAGCGTGGGCGCTTATGCGTTCTTATATCAGTTCGTCGGTTACGACAACATCGTTTCTCGGATAGACGCGGCGTTCAATTTCGACGCGATAACGTCGGACGGCACTCTTACCGTCCTCGGCACGTCGGATAACGATTCGGGCATCATGGGCGCGTACATGGCGTCCTCTGCATCCGCCCGCGTCGATACCTCGGTCATGGGCATGGCGGAAGACGTGCTGTCCACCGACATGGACGCGTTCTTCACCGAAAACAGCAGCGGCGACGTGACGTGGCGTTTCCCTGCGATGAATATCGTCCTTTCGGGCGGCGCTCACTCCGAGATATCTCCCGCGACCGAAGAAGCGGAAACGGCATGGAAAAATTCTGACGCCACCGCTCAGTTCGCGGCGCAGATGTCCGCGATAGCGGCTTACTTCGGCGATATCGACGTGTCCGCGCTCGGCGGAGCGTCCACGAACACCGCCGGTTATTCCTGGATGGGTACGAGCGGCATCGCGACCGGTCCCGCGGTATACGCGATGAGCGCGGTGCTCGTCGTCATGATCGCCGCGGCGATAGCTCTCGGCGTTAAATTCAAAGGCTTCGGCATAGTGCGCGCGCTCAAAGGCGCGGGCGCGGTGATACTCGTCATGGGATTCTCGCTCGCGGCGTTCGCGGCGGCATACTTCCTGCTCGGCTCGCTCATGGCGGCGTTCGGCGTGATCACCGTGAACATGCTCACGACCGCGCGTATGATGGGACCCGCTCTCCTCGTTCCCGCGCTGCTCTTTGCGGCGGCGGTGAGCTGCGGTCTGTATCCCATACTCAAAAAAGGCTTCAAGGTCAAGGCTGCCGACTGCGTGCGCGGCGGCGCGCTGCTGACGGCTGTCCTCGGCGCGGCGTTCGGCTTCATCTATCCGCAGGCGGCTCTGCCTTTCGTGATAACCGGTCTTGCGATGACCGCGGTCATGATCGCGTCCACTCTCCTTAAAATGCCGTTCAAGAGCAAGTTCGGCTTCGGCATCGAGAGACTGTTCCTTTACGCGATCCCTGCGATGTTCGCTCTGCCGTTCATGATCTCGACGATGCTCATGGCGGGCACTCTGGTCGCGACCGTATCCGTGATATTCCTCATGCTCGCGGTCACGCTGCTGCTCTCCTCGATCACGCCTTACTTCGACTATCTCCAGCCGGTGATGACGGACGCTTTCGAAAAACTTCCCAAGCACGTCGTTCCCGTTATAGAGACCGTCACCGAAGACGTGGAGGACGCGGCAAAGAAGGGCAGGTTCACCACGGTCACTGAGCAGCGCCTCGTCAAGCACAAAGTGGCATGGCGTTACCACAACTGGTTCGGCGTGCTCGTGCTGTGCCTTGTCACGATAGCGGCGCTCCTCGTCTCCTGCACGCTGGGCGCGTATGCGAACACGACATTCGCCCTCAACCGCACGACGGACTTCGGTTACGATAAAACGGATATCCGCGACAGCATCTTCGACAACGCCGTGGTCTGCTACATAGACGGTTCGTCTTCGAGCAGATACTCCTGGCTCATAAAAGACGAAGCGGTGTACCGTAACATCAAGTATATCGACAGCGATTACGATTATTGGAATTGGGACCGCACCGAAGTGAGCGATCTCGGCGAAGCGTACAGGCTGGACGTCAATACCGAGTTACCGGTAGATACAAACTTCCTTACCAAGCCGGACAGCGATTCCAAGCCCGAAGGTTACGACATCATAAACATCTCCCCGAAAGACTACGCTTCTTCGCAGGTATATATGACTATAAGCGGCATAGAGAGCGGCGACAGAGTGACGATATACGACGGCGAGCAGAGCGGCGATCCCGACGATATCACCGCAGACGTGATCTTCGATATGACTTTCTACGCTCCCGCCGACGACATCGAGATAGTCCTTCCTTACGGTCAGGGCGAATGCACGATGTACGTGGAAACGGACGGCAGCGTGAGCGGCGAAGGCTACTGCGTCAACAACAGCGGCAACCTTGCGAACAGCAGCGCGCTCACCGATTACAGAACGATGAGCTCGGGTATGGAGTCCGTATTCGATTACTCGCTGCGCGTCGCGCAGATCATCCGCGATAACACTTAAAATCATCAACGCGATTTGTCTGTAAACGGCTTTGCTTATCCGGCAGAGCCGTTTATTTTGCGTATATCGCGTTTTCCGGGTGATACGCAAAAAGTTTGCGGGGATCCGCGAGCCTTGCCCGAGGGTGACGCCGCGGTAAAAGTTTAATGATATTTTTAACTTTAAGGGGTAGACAAAATCGCGCATATCTGTTATAATCTAATTGTCGGAACAGCATGATCTTATGCTTGCCGGCACGGAGATATCGAAATGGCAAAGATCGGAAAATCGAAAAATGCATTGAGATTCAACAAACCCGCGTCCTGGTGGGGCTCCACATGGCGCGAGGCGCTGCCTACGGGCAACGGCGTCGTAGGCGCCGCGGTGTACGGCGGAGCGGGCAGCGACGTGATAATGCTCGGCCATCGCGATCTGTGGTGGCAGGGGCATGTCGGCGTGCTCCAGGATGTGGCGGATAAGCTCGTGTCCGTGCGCAAGAAGATGGACGCCGAGGATCCTTTCGGCGCGCAGAACGTGCTTTCTTCCGCACTCATAGCCAAGAACTACCGTCCGCAGATGGCGTATCCGTTGCCGTTGTGCGATCTGCTCGTGTCCCAGCCGCTCGATCGGCCCGTAAGGGATTATCAGCGTATCCTCAATATGGATAACGGGGAAGTGACCGTCACTTTCCGCGACGGCGCCACAAGGTACGAGCGTTCCTGCTTCGTTTCCCGCGCCAAGAACATGCTTTGCTACGAGATCACCAAGGCGGGCGGCAAATCGATAGAAGCCACTTTTTCGCTCGCGCTCCACGATAAGTTCAACGCGCGCACACCCGTATCCGTGAGCAAGCTCCCCGAAGGCGTGAACGTGAGATACGAGAACTACTTCATGTATTTCTCCGCGCGTTCGGACAACGGCACCGAGTTCGGCTGCGTCGCCCGCATAAGCTATTACGGCGGTTCGCAGTCGGTGGATCCGATGAAGGGTATCACGATCAAGGGCGCGGATAAAGTGCTCGTGCTCGTCCGCCCGTTCATCGAGAGCCAGCGTGAGAAGGAATGGAAAAACCTCAAGACCGAACTTACGGGCGTCAAGCTCACTTACGATAAACTCCTCAAAGAGCACGCTTCGCTGCACGCCAAGCTGTTCGGTTCGGCGGATATCGATCTCGCCGCCGACGGCAGGGACGAAGCGGTGGAGGACTTGCTCTATAAGACTTTTACGAGCGGCGACATGCCTGCCGCGCTCGCGGAAAAACTGTGGGGGTTCGGCAGGTTCCTGCTCGTATGCTCCTCCACACCCGAGACTCAGCCTTCCGCGCCCTACGGCGTATGGTGCGGCGATTACAAAGCGCCCGACTCGCACATAAACGCGGCGGGCGGCTTGCAGGCGATGTACGACCAGGCGCTCACGGGCAACCTTGCCGAGTATGTGAACAGCATATATTCCTACTACGCCAACGTTACCGACGACCTCAAGAAGAACGCCAGCCGCCTTTACGGCTGCCGCGGCATCATGATACCGTCGGTCATGGCGCACGGCACGGGCGCGCTCGGCTCGGTGGATCCCGGCGTGATACATTTCACCGCCGCCGCGGGCTGGGTATGCGGTATGCTGTACGACTATTACCTGTATACGGGCGACGAGAAATTCCTCAAGACCAAAGCCATGCCGATGATGAAGGACGTGGCGACGTTCTACGAGGAGTTTCTGAAAATAAAGGACGGGAAATACGAAGCATGTCCTTCGTACAGTCCGGATACCACTCCGGGCAATTACGCGATAAGCGACGATCCTCTCAAAGTCGCGCGCAACTCCACCGTGGATTTCGCGGTGCTGCGCCGCCTGCTGCTCGACCTTATCGGCGGCAGCGCGGTCACTGGACTGTATAAAGACGACGTGAAGAAGTGGGAATATATGCTCACATGTATCCCCGCATACGCATATAACGCCGACGGCACTATAAAGGAGTACATAGATCCCGGTTATGCGGACAACGATTCGTCTCCTTCGCCGCTCGAGTTCTATCCCGTTTTCCCGGGCACCGAGGTCAATGCCCTCACGCCCGATCTGCTCAAAGGCTTCGCGCTCACCGCGAGAAAGAAGTACGATACGGCTAAGCGCGCGTTCACGAGCTCGGTCACCGCGCGTTACGCGAACATCTTTGCGCGGCTGGGCGACGGGGAAGAGGCTTACGGCGCGATAGTCCGCATGGTGCGCACGATGTGCATGGATAATCTCGTGTTCGCGTCCAGCGACTGGCGCGGCATGGGAATGGGCACGGGCGACGTCTGGGCGACGTATTCCGTGGAGCCCAATATGGGCGTGACCAACGCATTGCAGGAAATGCTCGTGCAGTCCTTCGAAGGCTGCGTGAGCCTGCTGCCCGCAAGACCTCAGGCATTTGCGAGCGGCAGCGCGAGCGACCTCATGACGCGCGCGGGCGTGGAAGTGATATCCCTCGAGTGGAACGGCAGAAAGGGGACCGCCACCGCCAAGCTCAAATCGCGCAAAGCGCGCGAGATTAGCGTGAAGCTCCCCGCGGGCGCGTCTTACCGCCCCGGCAAAGGCGGCGAGAAGTACGATCCCGAGCGCTCGCTCATAACCGAGCTCAAACTTCCCGCAAACAAACAGATAAGCATAGATTTCAGGATATAAGAGGACAGCATGAAGATATTCATCGTAGGAATCAACGGCAAAATGGGCAGGGCGATATGCGACTGCGCCGAACGCGAAGGAGTGACCGTCGCGGGCGGACTGGATATCGCTGCGGGCGGTAAGTACCCGGTATTTGCTAAGGCGGCGGACGTGAACGTCGGTTTCGACGTCATCATCGATTTTTCCCGTCCCGCTACTCTCGGCGAGGTGACCGCGCTTGCCGAAAAGCATGGCGCGCCCGTCGTGCTGGCGACCACGGGCTATTCGGAAGAAGAGCTCGCGAAGATAAAAGCGCTCTCCGAAAAGGTACCCGTTTTCCGCTCGGCGAACATGAGCCTGGGCGTGAACGTCGTGGAGAGCGTGCTCCCCGCTCTCGCATCCGCGCTCAAAGGCTTCGACGTGGAGATCGTTGAAGCTCACCACAACCGTAAAGTAGATGCGCCTTCTGGCACCGCGCTGCAGATGCTCGAGTCCGTGAAAAAAGGTCTCGACTACGAACCCCGTATAGTCTACGGCAGGGAAGGTTCCTGCAAACGCGAAAAGGGCGATATAGGAGTGCACGCGATACGCGGCGGAACGATAGTGGGCGAGCACACAGTGATGTTCGTCGGCGAGGACGAGATAGTGGAGATAAAGCATACCGCATTGTCCCGCAACATCTTCGCCGAAGGCGCGGTCAAAGCCGCCGCGTTCCTCATCGGCAAAGCTCCCGGCATGTACGATATGAACGACTATATAAACGGCTGAACGGCATGACGACATAACGGCTCCGCGAGACAGTATCTCGCGGAGCCGTCCTTTATTCTTCGGTCACGGTTTTTATCGTCCGTATCGTCGTTTCGCATTTTGCCGCGGACAGTTTCAGCTTTTGCGTTATTTTTCGCAGATCGCTTACGTCGGGAGAACCGTTCCCGAGCACGGTCATTTCGTGCTCCGGTTTGTACGGCGTTTTTGTCAGATCGTATGCCGGAGAAAGTACATAGCTTCCCGCGTCTTCGTCGAACAGAAAAGCAAAGTTTTTCCCGTGGTCGTCCTTATTTCCGTACATCACGTTGAAGCACATCCGTCCGTACGCCTCATAGATGTCCGATTCGTTCGCGCATATTTCGGATATCACCTGAAATAAGTGCATATAGTCGAGATTCGGCAGACGATGCGAAGTTTCGAGCAATGCGGAAAGAGATATCATGTGCAAGCGTCTGTTTCCGTTTCTGTCAAAACGTTTTGCGCCGAAATAACCCGAGCAGCGGGCGGAAGGGAACAACTTATATCCGTTTACGCGCAGTCCGCATTTTTCGGCAGCGCGGTTTGCTTCGTATTCCTGCAAGCCTATGTCGGGAGGATCGAGCCGACAGGGAAATTTTAAGATCCATTCGGCGCCGTCTGTCGCTATATGCGCTTTGGGGCGAGCTCCTCCGCTCGACCCTCCGAGGTAGTAGATATCGTCGAGATCCTCGGTCGGCGTTTTGTTTTCGAGTATCGCCGCAGCCTGGCGGGCAAGTTCGTCGAGCGTGCCGTGGCGGGGTTCGTTTTCCGCGTAAGAGGGAAAGTACGTCAACCCACCCAGACCGTTCGGGCTTATTATCGAAAGTTTGGTGAGAAGAGATAATTTCGAATAATCCATGCCTTTGCGAGCCAACATGCGCATGACGAGCAGTTCACCCCAGCCGTCGGGCAACGAGTCGTTGAATACGGCATACAGACCGCCGAACGTGTCTTTGCCGCCCGGGTATATTTCGTGTGTCAGCGGCAGAGAGAACGGCGATATCGAAAACCCGTCGCGGATCCATTTATCGTCATACTGAAACGCGATCTTTCGCCCGTCTGTATGAACGAGCGTTCCGACTGTCCGATCGTTGTATTTAACGTTCAGTTTTTTACGTCCGGTACCCGGTGCCAACCCCAATAGAACACATTTATCGGGCAATATCACGGGTGATGCACGCGAAACATCGCTCATCGTACCACAGAGGGTACGATGTCGTTCCGTTTCGCGCGCCTGACCTCGCGATCTTGCGCCGATAAATGCTCGCTGCAAGGAGATGCGATTTTCGAGCCGTTTCCCGGCATGGCTTGCGCGCAGCCGTAGTGGCTCCTACGGCAAGCGTGAGATGAGGGGAAACAGCCGAAAAGCGCGCTCATTTGCAGTGTTCTATTGGGGTCGGCACCGGGTATGGGGTTTAAGGGGGAAAGGAGCCTTTTCTTCGAAAAGAAAAGGCTCCTTTCCCCTTAATATACACAAACCTGTTTACTCGGCGGCGTCGGAAGTATCCTCCGTGCCTTCGGTATCCTCGGTACCTTCCGTGTCCTCGGCGTCCTCGTCTTCTTCCTCTTCCTCGTCCTCGGGGAAAGCGGAATAGCCGTACACGCCCTCGAGTATATCCAGCATGCCCGCGGTGCGCATGCCCAGCGTCATGCGGTAATAATCGGACGAAGCGACGGAGGGATCGTCGTTCTCGCCGAACACGCCGTTCCAATCGAACGCATATACCTCGATATTACGCACCCAATCGCTGTCCTGATCGATATTGAACATCACGGTGTCGTACTCCTGCGAGACCTTACGCCCGTGATCGTCGGTAAGCTCGAGCGAACGCGGTTCGCCGCCGAGACGTATCACCACCGAGTAACCGCGTGCGGACTCCGCTCCGGTAGTGAGCTCGGTGTGGCGCGCGGACATCTCCGTGCGCGACATCTTGTTGTTTTCCGCATTGTCGCCGTCCGCAAGGCTGAGCCCGAAGGAGTAATTGAACTGCAGGCAGGCGGCTATCAGCGAGAATCCGGACTCGTCCAGAAGATCGCCCGCCGTGTAACCGTCGTCGGCATACTCGCCCGTGCCTTCGTTGAGCTCGGACGCGATCGCACCCGAATGCAGAAGATTGCCCTCGGCGCTGCTGTGGTATATCTCAACGGCAGTGACGTTATCCAGCCAGCCGCCGGCATAAGCCGTCGGACGGACCACTATGCTCGAGAGCACGACCACGGCAGCCACGGCAAGTATCGCCACCGCCGCGATAACTATCGCTATTATGTTTTTCGCTTTGTCTGACATCGTAAACGTTTCCTTTACTCGGTTTTATCTTTGCTTTCGCCGTCGGACGGCGTATCGGTCTCTATATCCGCGATCGCGGTATCCGAAGGCAGGCGGACAGCCGCGTCCTTCTTATCCTTCTTGTTGCCGAAATTGCGGTAAGTCCTGTCGTCGATGACCTTCATCACCTCGTCCGCCGAAGCGCCTTCCATGATCATGTCGAATTCCTCGGCGTACACCGTCTCCTTCTCGATGAGCACGCGCACGAGCGTATCGAGATACTTCCTGTTCTCGGACAGTATGCGCAGCGCGGTCTGATGTCCTTCCTCGACGAACTTGCGTATCTGCTCGTCGATCTCCGCCGCCGTCTTGTCGCTGTAATTGTGGCTGCTGCCGTAGTCGCGCCCGAGGAACACTTCCGTCTCCCCGCCGTAATAGATGGGTCCGACGCTGCTCATGCCCCACTCGGTGACCATCTTGCGCGCGCGTTCGGTAGCCATCTTTATATCCCCCGAAGCGCCCGCGGACACGTCCTTTATCACGAGCTCTTCCGCCGCGCGGCCGCCCATCGTCATCGCGATGTTCGCCGTCAGCTTATTGAAGGTCACATGGTTGTCGTCGTTGTCCGGACGGGTCATCGTGTAACCCGCGGCATTCCCTCTCGGGATTATGCTTATCTCGTGGACGGGATCGCAGTTGGGCGCGAGGCGGTATGCGACGATGGCGTGACCGCCCTCGTGATACGCGGTGATGCGCTTGTCTACCTCGGTCACCAGACGGCTCTTCTTCTGCGGGCCCATGATGACCTTATCGATCGCCTCGTAAATGTCTTCCATTATTATCTGCGTGCGGTTTGCCCTCGCGCAGAGTATCGCCGCTTCGTTGAGCAGGTTGGCTATCTCCGCGCCCGTGAAGCCGCTCGTGATACGCGCGAGCACGCGGTAATCTATCTCGGGCGACATCGGCTTGTTGCGCGCGTGCACCTTGAATATCGCCTCGCGGCCGCGCACGTCGGGTATCTGCACGTATATCTGCCTGTCGAAACGCCCGGGACGCATGAGCGCGGGATCGAGTATGTCCGCACGGTTGGTCGCCGCCATGACGATTATCGCCTCGTTGGATTCGAAGCCGTCCATCTGAACGAGCAGCTGGTTGAGCGTCTGCTCTCGCTCGTCGTGACCGCCGCCCAGACCCGCGCCGCGCTGACGGCCCACCGCGTCTATCTCGTCGATGAAGATTATGCAGGGCTGGTTCTTCTTCGCCTGCGCGAACAGGTCGCGCACGCGGCTGGCGCCCACGCCCACGTACATCTCCACGAAGTCCGAACCGGATATCGAGAAGAACGGCACGTTGGCTTCGCCCGCCACCGCTTTTGCGAACAGCGTTTTACCAGTGCCCGGAGGACCGACGAGAAGCACGCCCTTGGGAACTCTCGCGCCCACGCCCGCGAACTTGCCGGGAGTTTTGAGGAAGTCGACGATCTCCGCCAGTTCCTCTTTCTCCTCTTCTGCGCCCGCGACGTCGGAGAAACGCACTTTGAGCGAGCTCTGCACGTTGGCTTTGCTCTTGCCGAAGTCGTTCGCCACTCCGCCGCCTCCGCGCATGCTGCGGAACAGTATGACGATGAACACTATCATGATCGCGATCATCGCGACGGGATAGATGTAATCGAATATGGATACCGAATACCTGTCGGTATACAGCACGTTGGAGGGCGAGTATCCCGACCATTCGGTATACGTCGACCCTTGCAGCGCTTCGAGGACGCGTGCGTCCGTAACGATGCCGCTGCCTAAGAATTCGTTCCATGCCGCGGCAGCTTCCTCCTCATTCATGCCGCCGCTCCTTACGGACGCGGCAAGATCGGACGCGCGCGAGACCGCCGCGTCGTAGCCGGCGAACACGTCCTCGTACTGACCGGCATAGAGTATGACGGAATAATTCTCGCCGCCCGAACGGAACGTCACCGTATCGTTGGCGACGCGCAGCGTCTTATCCTCTATATCGCCCGAGAGCAGCATATCGTAAAAATCTCCCGAGCGCACTTCCTTTGCCTGCGTCGTGGCGAAGATGATGACTACAACGACCACGATGACCGCGAGGAACGCCAGAAGCGCTATTAAACCTTTGGTGCTTGATTTCAATTCAGAGTTCTCCGCGCTCTCCGCGTTTCGCGGAAAGCAAGCCGCGCCGTGCGGCTGAATATACTATCCTATTATAGCGCATGCGAAACAAAATTACAAGTGTTTTCGCGCTGTTTGTGCGGCGGACGCGCCCGATGTCGCGCGATTTTTCGCGTTTATCCCTCTTCGTACTCCGCGCCGACGAGATAGAGCGCCTGCGGCGGTGCTATATCGGGCATCTCTCGGCGGTCTCCCGAGGCGAGCGCCGCGGCTACGGACGCGGGAGACTTTTCTCCCCTGCCTATGCGCATGAGTGCACCCGCGATTATGCGTACCATGTTGTACAGAAAGCCGTTGCCCGTCACGCGGTATATTATGCGGTCGCCCTCGGTGCGTATATCCGACTCGTACACCGTGCGCACGAAAGTCTTCGCCGACGAGCCCGACGACATGAACGCCGAAAAATCGTGCGTGCCGACGAGCGCGGCGGCTCCCGCTCTCATCGCGGCGACGTCCGCGCTCTCGCCTATGCGGCATTCGCGCGTGCGGCGCAGCGGGGATTCGACGGGCGAAACGTACATCACGTATTCGTAAGTCTTGCGCTTGGCGCTCTTTCTCGCGTCGAAACCCGCGGGGGCGTAAGAGCAGCTCTTCACCTTGATGTCCTCGGGCAGCCAGTGATTGAGCGCGCGCATCATCGTTTCGGGATCCAGACCGCTGTCCGAATCGAAATGCGCGGGCTGGGCGAGCGCGTGAACGCCCTCGTCCGTCCTGCCGCTGGCGGTCACCGCCGCGCCCGGCGTTATGTGCGCGAGAGCGGCTTCCGTCTCTCCCTGCACGGTGCGGCAGCCCTTCTGCCGCTGCCAGCCGTGGAACGCCGACCCGTCGTATTCGAGAACGATCTTGTACCTCATTGCGATCCCTTTCGTTAAAAATAACGTATAATAGTTAATTACAGCTTAAATCCGCCGACGCTCCCGAACAATAAGTTCCCCGCGCATGACAAGTCATGCGCGCCCGCTTTTTGCGGGATACCGACGGAAATGTAATAAAGACGATAGAACTTTCGTCTGTTATGACGAAAAACATTTCAAACAAATTTCATCTTGAAATTTGTTTGAAAATTTTTCGGAATAAGAGCGCAAGTCACACCGCTCCCAAGCGGAAAAAGCCGATCCAGCCCCAGCCCCACCAGTTATAAACGCATACGAGGATGAAGAATAGCAGCGCCGCCGAAAGCAGCATGACGATGATATCCGACGCTTTGAAGCGCAATACCTTCATGCGCGTTTTGCCCTTGCCGCCGTTGTAGCAGCGGGACTCCATGGCGTCGGCGAGATCCGCGGAACGCTTGAATGCGGATATGAACAGCGGTATGAGCACGGGCACGAGCGCGCCTATGCGTTTGAACACGTTGCCGTGATCGAGGCATGCGCCGCGCGCCTTCTGGGCGTTCATCACGCGGCTCGTCTCTTCGAACAGCGTGGGTATCATGCGCAGAGCTATGCTCATTATCATGCCGAAGGCGTGCACGGGCACTCTGAAGAGTTTGAGGGGCGCGAGCAGGAACTCTATCGCGTCCGCCATATCCACGGGGGTGGTGGTGAGCGTGACCATCGTCGGCCCCAGCACGAGCAGCACTATGCGGCAGAGTATGAATCCGCCCGTCATCAGCCCGGTGCCGCATATACAAAACGGTCCGAACTCGACGTACAGCGTTTCCGCCTCCGCGCCGTTCCCCTTATTGAGCAGCACGGTGAATATGAACGTCACGACAGCGAGCACGATTATCGCTTTGAGCGAACCGAGCACTTTGAGCGGCGGTACGCGGCTCATGAGCACGACGGCGAGCAGCAGCAGCGCGATGAGCGCGAACTGCATGAAGGAGTCCGCGAATATCACCGTGACGATGTATACTATCATTACGATGAACTTCGCGCGCGCGTCCGCCCTGTGCACGGGGGAATCGACGGGATAGATCTGTCCGAAAACTACGTCTTTCATCTCTCCCCTCCCGTGTACGCCTCGATCAGCTCGCCGAGCAGTTCGCTCTCGGTAAGGCAGTCTCCCCTGACGGGCACCCCGCGCGAAGCGAGGCAGGACGCCAGCTCCGTCGCCGCGGGCAGCTCCAGCCCCAGCGACTTTATGAGATCCCGCCGCGTGAACAGCTCGCCGGGCGTGAACACGCCGAGCACCTTGCCGTCGCCGAGCACGGCGACGCGGTCGCAGTTCTCCGCCACCTCGTCCATATCGTGAGACACCATTATCATCGTCGGGCAGGTCGTGCGGCGGATATCCGCGAGCAGCGAGAGCAGTTCGCGTTTGCCCTCGGGATCGAGACCCGCGGTGGGCTCGTCGAGTATGAGCACTTCGGGGCGCATGGCGATGACGCCCGCTATCGCCGCGCGGCGCTTCTGCCCGCCCGAAAGCTCGAAGGGCGAACGTTCCGCCACTTCGTTGTAGTCCAGCCCGACGAGGCGCACGGCTTCGCGCACGCGGGCGTTTATCTCCTCTTCGCCCAGACCGAGATTGCGCGGACCGAAAGCCACGTCCTCGCGCACGGTGTCCGCGAACAGCTGGTACTCGGGGTATTGGAACACCATGCCCACCTTTTCGCGCAGACCTTTGAGGTCGGGCTTCTTCGCCGTGAGGTCTATGCCGCACACGCGAAGCACCGCCCTTTCGTTGGCGTGATGCTTGCGCTGCACGCGGGTGAGCGCGTTTATGTGCGAGACGAGCGTGCTCTTGCCGCTGCCCGTCTGCCCGATTACGCCGAAGCACTCCCCGCGCATGACGGTGAGCGAAACGTCGTCAAGCGCCCTCGTTTCAAACGGCGAACGCGGGTTGTACACATACGTCAGGTCTTTTATCTCTATGGCGGCGCCCTCGAGCGGCGGGGGCGCGACGAACTTTACTTTATCGCGCATAATGCCTCCGCAAGCCCTTCGGGCGTTATGATACCGCCCGGCAGGCATACTCCTTTCCTGCCGAGTTCGTAAGCGATACGCGTCGGAAGCGGAGCTTCCAGCCCGATCGAGCGCAATGCCTCCACGTCGGAAAGCGCTTCGCGCGCGGGCGCGTCCGTGGCGACCTTGCCGCCCGACAGCGCTATCACCCTGTCGGCGCGGGCGGCTTCGCCCGGGAAATGCGTTATCATGACCACGGTCATGCCCTCGTCGCGGCGGATACGCTCCACCACGTCCATGACCTCTTTCTTGCCGCGGGGGTCGAGCATGGCGGTGGACTCGTCCAGCACCATGACGCGCGGCTTCATCGCCAGCACTCCGGCGATGGCTATGCGTTGCTTCTGCCCGCCAGAGAGGCGGAAGGGCGTGCCCTTGCGGTGCGCGTACATGCCCACGCACTCGAGCGCCCAATCAACGCGTTCGCGGCACTCCGCGGACGGGATACCGAGATTCTCGGGCCCGAAAGCCACATCGTCCTCTATCACGGAGGCGACCATCTGGTTATCCGGGTTCTGGAACACCACGCCCACCGTGCGGCGTATGTTAACGACATCCTCGCCGCGCGCCGAGGCGGTGTCCGTGCCGTCGACGAACACGTTGCCTTCGTCGGGGATATACAGCGCGTTGAGCAGCTTGGCGAGAGTGCTCTTGCCGCTGCCGTTCGCGCCCACGAGCGCGACGAATTCGCCCTCCGCGATGTCGAAAGACACTCCGCGAAGAGCTATCACCTCGTCCTCGGTGTCGCGATTGTATTTGTATACCGCGTTTCTGACGCTTATCATGCTCTTATCCATATATTATATATATCGTCACAGTCCGCCCATGAAGAGCCTTACGAAAAATTCCGTTATGTTGCCGGGCGGCACTATCGCCGCCACCTTGCCGCGCACGCTCCCGATCGGGACGAAGCCCACGGACGCAAAGCGCGAATCGGTGGAATCGTTGCGGTTGTCGCCGAGGACGAACAGGCAGCCCTCGGGCACCGTCACGATCTCATCGGGGCGCAGGAACACGCCGCTGTGGCGGACGTAAGCGTCCGTCATCGGCTCGCCGAGGTAGTCCTCTTCCGCGCGTTCGCCGTCCACGTACAGTTCGAGCACGTTATCGCCCGCGTAACGCAGTTCCACCGTCTGCCCTTCGGTCGCGACCACGCGCTTTATGAGCGTGCCTTCCTCGCAGTCGAACACAACGATGTCGCCGCATTCGGGCGTGAAGGAGTTATACAGCGTCACATACTGCCCGTCGCGAAGAGTGGGCCACATACTGCTGCCGTCCACGAGACAGAGCGAGAATGCCGAGTTTATTATCGTGACCGCGAGAAGGAGCAGGCAGAGCGCCGCCGCGAAATACAGTAATGCGTCGCCGAAACCGCGACGTTTCACATCCAAAGTATACGGTTCGTTCATCGTCACACCCAAAGCATGCTCGCCACTATGACGGGCGAAGCGCTCATTATGCGCATACCGAAAACGTCCTCCCAACCGCCGCACACGCCGTACGGAGATTTGAAGTCGGAGGCTTCCAGCGTGAGTTTGCGCCAGTTATCTCCCGGTTCGAGGTTTACCGAGCGCGAAAATTCCGCATATCCCCTGCCCGCGGCCGCGGCGGCTACGGTGAACGTCACCGTCTGCGCCTCGGGCGAGTATATCATGATCTGCAAAAGATACCCTTCTTTGCCCGAGAACGCCGGGTCGCCCAGCTTGTAGGTGGCAAGCGCGCCCGCGCCCGAAGTCACGCCGCTTATGCCGAAAGGTCCCTCTTTGACGGACAGCGTGTCCGCCGCCGTCATGGACGCCTCTTCCGACCAGTCGTCCGTACCCATGTCGCCGTCGTATATCAAGCGGCTGTCGGTGAGCGGCGTTTCGTCTATGCCGAGAAGGGCGGGCAGCTTTTCCAGCACGGGGCTGCTCACGCTCAGCCCCTCGGAAGAGCGCGAATTGACGAATGCGTATATATGCTTTTTCGCGTCGTACACGTCTACGGGCGCGATATATTCGCCGTCGCCCACGACCATCAGCTTTATCCTGCTCCAATTACGGAGCGCGGGGTCGTCCGTCCCGCGGGAGACGAACAGCTCGGTCTCACACGAAGGGTCGGACTTCACGTTGTAATACAGCCTGCGCTCGGAAGCGGAAGCGGTGAGCTCGGGCTCCGCGGGCACTTCGCCCCGCCCGAGAAGATACTTGTCCAGCCACAGCCCGACGTCCGCGCGCTGCTTGACGCCTATCGCGCGGTTCGTGCGCTCGCTCACCGACAGCCGCGAACCCGACTGCTCGGGGATGAGAGAATATACCGCGCTCATCTCGTCCGCCTTGCCGTCTGCGTCGTTGGACGCGATCATCATAAGGAGCGGCACGTTCACCATGGGCGCGTAAGCCGCGTCAGCCAGGGCTACCTTATACATAAGGAAATTGGGATCGTCGCTGCGCTCCTCGCACATGCCGCTCGAATACAGCGTGATCGCGCAGGAGAGCCGCTTATCGAGAGCCGCGGCTTTGAGCGCCGCCGCGCTCGCCACTCCCTCGCCCATCACAGCGAGACGTGAGCCGTCCACGAAGTCCAGCGAAGCGACGTAGGACAGCGTGCGCATACCTACCTCCGCCCACACGCTCCAACAATTGAAGCGCATGTCGCCGGGATATTCGGAAAGCCGCTCGGGCGTATAGTTCGCCGCCGAAAGCGACCGCGGATATATCGTGTACTCCGGACTGTCGTCGCGCACGCCCGCGTAATCGGGAACGATGACCGCGTACCCCTTGTCCGCCAGCCACTCGACGTCCGCCTCCGCGCTATGCCCCACGTCCGGCATGAACACCACCGCAGGATACCTGCCCTTCCCCGCGGGAAGAGTGCAGCGCACGAACACGCGCACCACTCCGTCCGTCGTCGTGGGCCCGTTGAAATACGCGGTGACCACCCGTCTGCCTTCCGCTTCCCTGTCCGCGAGTATGCTCGCGCAAAGCGGCAGCGCCGACGGGTCGTAACCTTTCCATATCTGCTGCGGCGTCAATAATTCCATGATATATTATTGTATAATGTAAGGAAAGATTTGTCAAATACTTTTACCTTGCGCGGCGCTTCACCGCAAAAGCGTGAAGGCAATTTTGCTTTCACGCTTTTGCCGATGCCGCGCTTCGGACAGACGCAGAACATCATCGTATTTTCCGCGAATTCCATAATTGCGGCTCCTCTGCCGTCTCGCAAAAGAGGGCGCGCATGACTTGTCATGCGCGGAGACGTATGATAAACTATATCCGGATAAGAGATATTGGCTTGAAAAATCCGCGAAAATCGCTTGACAAGCGTTGCCGTATATAATATAATACATTTTGTCGACGGCGAGACGTCATGATCCTCGGTAGCTCAGTCGGTAGAGCACGCGGCTGTTAACCGCGCTGTCGTAGGTTCAAGTCCTATCCGAGGAGCCAAAGAAAAAGACCCCGATATGAGGGTCTTTTTTCTTTGGCGACGGCGGATAGGACTTGAACCTTAAGAAGGCGCGAGCGCCCGGAAAACGCACTGCGTTTTCAGCGAGCGTGGCAGCGGGCTATGCCCGCGTCGCCGGCAGACTTGCCGCAAGGCGAGGCTGCGTCCTATCCGAGGAGCCTATCCTTATTACACTTGAACCTTAAGAAGGCGCGAGGGATAAGGAAACGCCAAAGGCGTTTCCCCCGAGCGGGCAAGCGATCTATGATCGCGTCGCCGGCAAACTTGCCGCAAGGCAAGGCTGCGTCCTATCCGAGGAGCCTATCCTCATTCCTGCGTTTGCATTCCGAAAAATGCTCTGCGCTTTCCGCACCCTAACCATATCTGCGCTACGCCGGGTAACGTTCGCCGCCATAGGCGGCTCATGGACTTGCTTACGCTCGTAAGCAATGAAATACCGGCTACCTTGATCGCATCATATAATCGCCATCGCTCGACAAATTTACGATTTTTTGATTTTTGTCGATTCAGGACTGACAAAATTATTGACATTTATAATTTTGTCGAGTATAATAATACAAAAACGATGGGAGCAATACTATGATACTGCGCAAAGCATATCTCGACCAAATCATTCCGCTTATCGACAAGGATATTATCAAAGTGCTTACGGGGGTACGCCGTTCGGGTAAAACCGTTTTATTGCAACAGATACAGGACTATCTGCTGCAACACGGACGGGACAAACACAACATTGTATATATCAGTTTTGAGTCCAAGACCAACGCGCACCTGAAAAATTCCGACGTGCTCTATTCATTTCTCCTCGACGCGGGCAAAAAAACAGACGGGAAAACGTATATTTTCCTCGACGAGATCCAGACCGTTCCGGCTTGGGAAGAAGTCGTATCTTCCCTGCTCGTCGATCTCGATTGCGACATATACATTACGGGATCGAATTCCAAACTGCTTTCGGGCGAGCTTGCGACGCTGATCGCGGGAAGGTATATCCGGATCCGCGTCTATCCCTTTACTTTGTCCGAAGCAAAGGAGATCACGCAACAAAACGATACGTTTGTTTCGGACGACGCGCTCTTTTCGGACTATCTGCGTTACGGCGGTCTGCCGCTGCGCTTTTCACTTGAAGAAATTTCGGTGGAGCCCTATCTTTCGGACACTTACGACGCTATCGTCGTCAAAGACATCGTTCAACGCAACAAACTCGGCGACAGCTCTCTTTTGAACCTGCTCCTTTCCTTTTTGATGGACAACATCGCCAACCCCTTTTCGGCGCGCTCGATCGTTTCCGCCCTCGCCGCGAGCGGGATAAAAACATCCGTAGATACCGTCCTCGCTTACATCGAGTACATCAAAAACGCGATGATCATGAACTCCGTGCAGCGATACGACATCAAAGGGAAAAAACTGCTTGCCTCGGGTGAAAAATACTATGCCGTAGACTTGGGTCTCAGAAACGTCATCAAGTCGAGCAACGAAGTCGATTTCAACAAACTGTATGAAAACATCGTTTATCTCGAACTTCTCTCCCGCGGATACGACGTGAAAGTCGGCAAAACCGATAACTACGAAATCGATTTTGTCGCCTACAAGGGCAAGGAACGCATCTATATTCAGGTCTGCTATCTTCTCGCTTCGCCCGAAACGGTGGAACGCGAGTTCGGCAATCTTGAAAGGATAAACGACAATTACCCCAAATACGTGATATCCGGCGACCTGCCCGATTTTTCGAGGAACGGCATACGTCACTTCAATATTATCCGTTTCCTTTTGGATAAATAATGCGACGAGACGCAGATAAAAAGTCCTAAACGAAGAGTTCAGGACTCAAAACAGCGCAAACGCTACGTTAGCAAAAGCGTGAAAGCAAAACTGCTTTCACGCTTTTTATCAAACACGCACGGGATCTCAGACCTTTACGAATACGCACACGCTTTTGCCTTCTATGTGGTATTTACTTTCGTATATGCCCAGCTCGCGGTCGCCGGCGGTGTCGCCGTCGATACGCAGGGACCACTTACCCTCGGGAAGGGGCACGTCTGCGGATTCGAGAGGATTGTAGACTATGTACAGCGATTCTCCGCAGCCCGTGAGCGTATAGGCGATGATGTCGTAACGCACGTCCGAGCGGAACTCGGTGGCGTTTTCTATCTCGTCGCGACCGACGAGGCGAAGCACGGGGTGCGCTTTGCGGAAGGCTATCAGCCCTCGGTAATAGTCGCGCATGGCTTCGACGTCCGAGCCGGGAACGAGCTCGTCCCACTCGATATTGTTCACGTCGTCGGGAGCGTTGTAGCTGTTTTCCACGAATCCGCCGTGGCCGTCGGGTTTTGAACGCAGGAGCTCCTCACCCGACTGGAAGAAAGGCACTCCGCGGCTGGTGAGCACTATGCCCGCGCACAGGCGGTTGATACGCAATTTTTCTTCAAGCGGGGCGTGACCCGTCGTCATGGCTATCTTGTCCCACAGCGTGTTATTGTCGTGCGCGGAGACGTAGTTTATGACGCGGGAGGCGTCCGCCGCCACCCAGTTCATGTTGAAGTTGGGCGAAGTAGCCCCCATCGAGGAGAACTTGACGGCGTTGACGTTCTCGTACGGTCTGCCGTTGGCGTAGCCGCCGTCTCCGCCGTTGAACACCGAGCCTTTTACGCAGTCGCGCATGACGTCCGAGAATACCGCGACCGCTCCCGCCGCGCCGTCGGACGCGGTTATGCCGCCCGCGTTCCACTTATTGCACTGCTTTTCGCCCGCGAGCAGCGTGCTGCCGCCCACCCAGCCTTCGCCGTATATGAGCATGGAGGGATATTTTGCGTGGAGCGCGCGCTCCGCTTCCTGCATGGTCTCAACGTCGTGCAGCGCCATGAGGTCGAAGCGGAAACCGTCCGCGTGATATGTATCCGCCCAGTGCAGCAGCGAATCGATGATGAATTTGCGGCACATCGGACGCTCGCTCGCCGTTTCGTTGCCGCAGCCGCTGCCGTTGGAAGGATTGCCGCGGTGGTCGAAACGGTAATAGTAATACGGCACGGTGAGCGCGAGGGGCGCTTCGAAGTTGTACGTATGGTTATACACGACGTCGAACACCACGCCTATACCGCTCGCATGCAGCGCGCATACCGCTTCGCGCAGGTCGCGCACCCGCGAATTGCCGTTGCGCGGGTTGGTACAATAGGCGCCCATGGGCATATTGAAATGCTTGGGGTCGTATCCCCAGTTGAATGCATTGTAAGTGTCGTCGTACAAACGCGTTTCGTCTACCGTTGCGAACTCGGCTACGGGCAGGAGATGTATGTGCGTTATACCGAGATCCGCGAGGTAATCCAGACCTATGCTCTCCCCCGAGCCGTTATGCAGACCGCGCTCGGAGAGCGCGAGAAAGCGCGTGCGGTTGATCGCCCGCGTTTTGCCCGAAAAGTCGCGGACGTGCGTTTCCCATATGACCGCGTCGGTATAATTTTTAATCGCATGCTTCCGCTTGTACGCTTCGTGCTCCTCCGCCCAGCCGTAAGGCGTGAGACGGGGCGAGGACAAGTCGGCTATCATGCCGCGGCGGGCATTCATGCCGCCGCTGACCGCGTAAGGGTCCACGGTCTCGACGTCCGCCCTGCCGTTATAGCTCATGGTGTATGTATAATACCATCCCGCGAGGTCGGCGTCCAGCGTGGCGGTCCATACGCCGCGCTCGCCGCGCGTCATCACGCCGCCGTAATAGTTGCTGCCCGTTTCGCCGTCGCCGTAGATATTGAGCCGCACGCACTGCGCGAACGGCGCCCACACGCGGAACACCGTTCTGCCGCTCTCTATGCTCGCGCCCAGCTTGCCTTCGTAAGTATAGCGAGAGGCGAACTCCGCCGTATCGTATATGCCCTTGGGCTGCGCCGCCACGCTTATCCCCGAGCGCACGACGAAACAAGGCTGCTCGGGATCGAGCTGCCTGCCGAGAATGAGGTTTATCTCATGCCCTTCGTGGGGGTTGCTGTAAAAATCCTTTATCGGAACGCTCACGCCGCCGCTGTACACGCGGAATTCGTCGCGCGTGACGCCCCATGCGTCCGCCACGAACACCACGATGCGGTCGTAATCCTCTATGAACGCGCGCGTGCGCCTGTCCGAAAAATTCTGCTCTGCCATGCCGCGCTCCTTTTTCAGCCCGCGACGACGGAAAGCGTTATCTTGGCGCTCACTTCGGGATGCAGTTTGACGGTTATCTTGTATTCGCCGATCTGTTTTATGGGGCTGTCGAGCACGATCTTCTTTTTATCCACGGTCACGCCCGCTTTTTCCAGCGCTTCCGCGATCGCCTGCGACGACAGCGAACCGAACAGTTTGCCGTTCGCGCCTATTTTGGCTTTGAGCTCCACTTTCGTTTCGCTCAGCTTTGCGGCAAGTTCTTTGGCGTCTTTAAGAGCGGTGGCTTTCTTGTAAGCCTCGCTCGAACGCTGAGCCTCGAGCAGACTGATGTTCTGCGCCGTGGCGGGCTGCGCCAACCCCTGTTTTATAAGATAGTTATTGGCGTAACCGTCGGAGACGTTCACCACGTCTCCCTTTTTTCCCGAGCCTTTTACGTCTTTGAGCAATATGACTTTCATGTCGTTCTTCTCCGTTTATAAAAGCGGTTTGAAAAATTATAGCATATAAGCGCGTATATGTCAAGAGCGAGCGGCGATAAGCCTCACCAAAGCGCGGCAGCCTTTGTCTATATCGCGGTAAGTGCGCTCGAAGTCGTCCGTATACCACGGATCGGCGACGTCCGAAGAGTCCCCCGCGAACGACAACAGCTTTTTTACCTTTTCCCCGCCAAAACGGCGCACCGCGTCGTGATAATTCTCGCCGTCCATGACGACCACGAGATCTGCCTCGTCGTACTCATCCTTGGTCAGCATCTTCGCCTGCCGTCTCTCGTACGGCACGCCGTGCTTATCCAACGTGCGCCGCGCGGGAGAGTATATGTTGCACCCCAGCGCGTCCGTATGCAACGCGCGCGATATCACCCGGACGCCCGCTATCCCGGCTTCGTCCAGCAGTTTTTTCATGACGTACTCCGCCATCGGCGAACGGCATATATTCCCGTGACAAACAAAAATTATACTTTTCATTTTTTTGTGAATAAAGTTTCGCGGGGAAGGCGTGGGACTTTTGAAAAAGTCCCCCTCCTTCCCCGCACCCTTTTCTCCCCGAAAACTTAAAATAAATATTATTTTTTCTTCCCTTGCGCATACGAAGCATGCGCTTCGTTCAGACGAAAGTCCTATCGCCTTTTCGGTATATGAACGCATTTCCGAGCCGCCATGGGGTCACCCCGCGGCGACTCCGAAACGTGACTTTACACCGAAAAGCGCTTTTCGCGTCTGTCCGAAGCGCATGGCGTGAGCCGAGCGATAGCGGTGCGCAAGGAGAGGAGCCGGAGTACGTGACCGAGAACGTAGTCGCCATCAAGCCCGCTATACTCATAGCCCCGAGACAGCGGAAGGCACAGAGTGGGGTTCAGGGCGACAACAGGCGAGGGAGTTTACTACCGTCGCCGAGCAAGCGATAGCGCGAGGCGATATGACCGAGCACGTAGTTGCCATCAACCCCGCTATGCGCCTTCCCCTACATATTTGCCTCACTATTCCATGGAACTATACTATGTGATTCCAGCGTCCGCGGGACATCGATTATGCGCTGGTTGGACGAGCCGCGGAAACGCAGAGTGATATCTTTGAGTTTGAACACGAAGGGACCGTCTACGAGTACGTCGGTGAGCGCGAGCATTTCCTCGGTATCCTCGCCGCTGCCGCGGGACGGGATCTCGCCGATAAGCTCCTCGAAGGTGAAACCCGAGTATATCCATACGTTCTTGCCGGGCAGTTCGCGGCGCACGCGGCGGAGCAGACCGAGCAGAGCGGGTCTGTTCTCCGGCTCGAAAGGTTCGCCGCCGAGCAGAGTCAGCCCCTCTACGTAATCGGGTTTGAGCTCCTCGATTATCCTGTCTTCAGTCGCCTTGTCATACGGCGTGCCGAAGTCGAAGTCCCACGCTATCTCGTTGAAGCAGCCCACGCAGCCGTGACGGCAGCCCGAAACGAAAAGAGAAACGCGCACTCCCAGCCCGTTGGCTATGTCGCGATATTTTATCTCGGCTACATTCATAAACTTCCCTTCCTTATTTTTTTGCGGTACCCGGTGCCGACCTTGGGTAGTGCACTGCAAATGAGCGCGCTTTTCGGCTGTTTCCCTTGCGTGTCACGCTTGCCGTAGGAGTCACTACGGCTGCGCAGGAGGCCACTGCCGGGAAACGGCTCGTGAGTAGCATCTCCTTGCAGCGAGCATTTATCGATGATCGCGAGATCGGGTGCGCGAAACGGAACGACATCGTACCCTCTGTGGTACGATGAGCGACGTTTCGCGTGCATCACCCGTGATGTTGCCCGATAAATGTGTTCTATTGGGGTCGGCACCGGGTACCGGGTAAATATCACGGCTGCCGCAAGGCGTTCGCCTTGCGGCAGCCGGTGTGTCGCTTATCGCTCAACGTTTATCACAGATGGAGAACGCGCTCCTTGATCTCCTGCGTCCTGCCCTGGTTCCAGAACTGCGAGCCGATGTAGCCGCAGGTACGGCGGGCGACGTTGAGTTTGCTCTGGTCGCGGTTGCCGCAGTTGGGGCATTCCCACACGAGCTTGCCGCCGTCCTCGACGATCTGTATCTCGCCGTCGAAACCGCACTCCTGGCAGTAGTCCGACTTGGTATTCAGCTCCGCGTACATGATGTTGTCGTAAATGAACTTCATCACGCTGAGCACGGCTTCGATATTGTTCTGCATATTGGGCACTTCCACATAAGATATCGCGCCGCCCGGCGAGAGCGCCTGGAACTTGCTCTCTATCTCCAGCTTTTTGAAAGCGTCTATCTTTTCGGTGACGTGGATGTGGTAACTGTTGGTGATGTAGCTCTTGTCGGTCACGCCCGGTATGATGCCGAAACGCTTCTGCAGGCACTTGGCGAACTTGTACGTCGTGGACTCGAGCGGCGTACCGTACAGCGAGTAGTCGATATGCTCGTCCTTCTTCCACTTCGCGCACGCGTCGTTGAGCCGCTGCATGATCTCCAGACCAAGCTTCTCGCCTTCGGGCTCGGTGAGCTTTTTGCCGTTCAGTTCGTATACGCATTCCCACAGTCCCGCATAGCCGAGGGATATCGTGGAGTAACCGCCGTGGAGCAGCTTGTCTATCTTCTCGCCCTTCTTGAGCCGCGCGAGCGCGCCGTACTGCCAGAGTATGGGAGCGGCGTCGGACAGTGTGCCTTCGAGGCGCTTATGCCTTGCCTGCAACGCGCGGTGGCAGAGCTCGAGGCGCTCGTCGAGTATCTTCCAAAACTCGTCCATCTGTCCCGCGCCCGCGCTGCATGCGACGTCCACGAGATTGATGGTCACGACGCCCTGGTTGAAACGCCCGTAATACTTGGGTTTGCCGTTCTCATCCACATACGGCGTCAGGAAGGAGCGGCAGCCCATGCAGGTGTAGCACTGACCGTTGCCGTTTTTGTCTATCTTGTTTTTCAGCATCACCTTTTCGCTGATGTAATCGGGCACCATGCGCCTTGCGGTGCACTTGGCGGCGAGCTTGGTAAGATAGTAGTAAGGGCTGTCCTCGTGCACGTTGCTCTCTTCGAGCACATATATCAGCTTGGGGAACGCCGGGGTGATGTACACGCCCACTTCGTTCTTCACGCCTTCGTAACGCTGGCGCAGCATCTCTTCGATAACGAGCGCGAGGTCTTTCCTCTCCGCTTCGCTGCGCGCTTCGCCGAGGTACATGAATATCGTCACGAAAGGCGCCTGACCGTTCGTCGTCAGCAGCGTGACGAGCTGGTACTGTATCGTCTGGATACCTTTCTTGATCTCCTCTTTAAGGCGCTTCTCCACGATCTTCGCCTTGATCTCGGCGCCGGGGTCCGCTCCCGCAAGCTCGAACTCCGCGTCCACATCGCGGGAGATCTTCTCTCTCGAGACCTGCACGAAAGGCGTGAGATGCGTAAGGCTTATGGACTGCCCGCCGTACTGGTTGGACGCCACCTGCGCGATTATCTGCGTCGCGATGTTGCACGCCGTGGAAAAGCTGTGCGGACGCTCTATCATCGTGCCGCTTATAACGGTACCGTTCTGCAGCATGTCCTCGAGATTGACGAGGTCGCAGTTGTGCATGTGCTGCGCGAAGTAATCCGCGTCGTGGAAGTGGATGAGACCTTCCTCGTGCGCCTGCACGATATCGGGAGGAAGGAACAGACGCTTGGTCAGATCCTTGCTGACCTCGCCCGCCATGTAGTCGCGCTGCACCGAGTTGACCGCGGGGTTCTTGTTGCTGTTCTCCTGCTTGATCTCCTCGTTGTTGCTCTCTATAAGAGTAAGGATGGACTTGTCCGTGGTGTTCGCACGGCGCGCGAGATTACGCTGGTGACGGTACCTGATATACCTCTTCGCCACTTCGTACGCGCCCAGCTTCATTATGCTCGTTTCGACAAAGTCCTGCACTTCCTCGACGTTCACCGCACGGTTGAGCTTAAGGCAGTCTTTCTCTACCGTAAGCGCAAGCGTATCGATCCAATCGTCCGAAAGCTCGGGCTTGCCCGCGCGATTCGCCTTCTTTATGGCGTTGGCTATCTTCTCTCTGTCGAACTCGACTTCCGATCCGTCTCTCTTGATAAGTTTCATGGCACTCTTTCTCCCCTTGTTTTTACACGTAAAAACAATATACCATATCTTGTAATAACTTTATGCCCGCACCACAATATATTGTGCCTGCGTGTATAAGTATAATATACCCAAACGAGAAAAAAGTCAATCATTATTCCGAAAAATCTTCAAGAGAATTTCAAAAGAAATTCTCTTGAAATATTTTTCGTCATAGTGGACGAAAGTCCATCCCTTGCGCATGCAAGGCAAGCGCTTCGGTCAGACAAAAGCCCTGTCGTCTTTTAGGGCTGTCAGCACCGCGGCTGACCTAAGCTATTGCGGTACAAACAAACGTTTTTCATCGGAAGTTTGTCGTTTGCCGTCCGTGAGGACCGCATTTCCGAGTCGCCGCGTGGTCAGCACCTTGCGGTGCGGCAAGCTAAGCTATCAAGGTACGAAGCAAGCGCATCCCGTCAGGAGCAGATAATTTACCGTCCGTAAGGACCGACCGCGTGTCGCCTCCGCACGCTTTGGAAAATGCGCCCATAACCCCGAAAATCAGATGAATTTTCAGCGAATTCTGCGATTGTTGCTTTGTCGGTTTTCCGCAAAAAGATGGCGCGCATGTCGGCGACGTGATGCGGACTATTTAATTATTCACAAGCGACGGCGAGTCCCCGAAGCCTCACTCAAAACCAAATAATTTACGAGCGCAAGCGAGTCCATAATGCCTCCCCTGAACCTTCGGTGGCATTCGCCGACGTAGGTATCAGGGGAGGGCTTTCATGAGCAGTCCACGCTTCGCGCGGCACTTCGTTTTAAGCCTCTGTGCACATACACTCCGAATAGCAGAATTCGCAGCGAAACCGCGAGATTTTCGGATGATAAGACGCGTTTTTCGGAGCGAACGGACGTGGAAGCGGTCGGCATAGGGGTTCCCCATGCCGACCCGAAAACGCGTCTTAGCGCCGAAAAGCCGCGCTTTTCGCGTCAACAATGACGAAAAATAAAAGAGCGGCGAACCGCTCTTCTATATCGTTACTCTCCCTTGAAGGGAAGAAGCGCCATATTACGGGCTCTCTTGATCGCCACCGTGAGCTGGCGCTGGTGATGAGCGCAGCAGCCGCTCGTGCGGGCGGAGATGATCTTGCCCTTTTCGGTCACGTATTTGCGAAGACGGGAGACGTCCTTGTAATCGACGACGGCTATGCCCTTCTCGCAGAACTCGCAGACCTTTCTCTTCTGAGGACGGCGGACCTTCTTGGTCTTGTCCTCGCCGCCGAAGTCCTTTGCGGCGGCAGTCTTTTTATTATTTTCCATAATGATTTAACTCCTGTGTCAGAAAGGAAGCGACTCGTCGTTGACGGGCTCGAGCGTCGCGCCGCCGCGGGATGCGCGGGGTGCGGGCGCGGGCGCGGAGTCCTCGCCGCGGGGGCTGAGGAATTCCACCTCGTCCGCGGTGACGTCCACGCTCGTACGGCGGTTGCCGTCCTTATCCGTGTACTCGTTGATCTGAAGCGCGCCCACGACGCCCACCTTTCTGCCCTTGGACAGATAGGAGCTGCAATTCTCCGCCGTCTTGCGGAAGGTCGTCACGCGGAAGAAGTCCGCGGTGCGCTCGTCGCTCTGCGCGGACGAGTGCCTGCGATTGACCGCAACGGTGAAGCGGCAGACGGGAGTCCCGCTCGCCGATACCTGATAGTCGGGGTCGCCGGTCAGATTACCGATAATAAAGATCTTGTTCATCGCTGTCTCCTGTTATTCGGCGGCAGGCTCGGTCGCTTCGGCAGGGGTCTCCGCCGCGGCTTCTTCCGTTACCTGCTCCTCGGCGGGCGCTGCGGGAGTTTCCTCCGCCGCCTGCGCTGCCTGTTCCTCCGCCTGCTGAGCGGCAAGAGCAGCCGCCTCTTCGCGAGCCTTCGCGGCAGCGGCAGCCTTCTCGGCAGCCTTTGCCTTTCTCGCTTCCTCGGCGCGCGTAAGCTTGTTGTCTACCTTCTTGGTGACGATGAATCTCATAACGGCGTCGGTGATGCGCATCTGGCGTTCAAGCTCCGCGGGGATATCCTCGGGCGCGGTGAAGTTCATGAGAACGTAAAAGCCCTCGCTCATGAAGTTGATCTTGTAAGCGAGTTTGCGTACGCCCCACTTGACTGCCTCGGCGCTGCCTCCGGCATTCACCACGACGTTTCTGAAACGTTCGATGAGCTCGTCGCGAGCTGCGTCCTCCAGCTTGGGAGAGATGATGTAGAGCACTTCGTATTCGGTCATTTTTCTACCTCCTTTTGGATTTTCAGCCTGCGGATCGGATGCCCGCAAGCAAGGATAAAGGCTTCCCTGTTCGGAAAGCCTTTATATTTTATCACAAGTCATACGCATTTTGCAAGCGTTTTGAAGCGGTTATCACGCTTTCTTTTTCGTCGTGCCCGCGCACGCAAACAGGAATATCGCCGAAAGCAGCGACAGCCCGCCCGCAATGTACGTCCAGAGCGTGAGCGCTTTGAAGTTATCCTTTATCAGTTCGGCAAATTTATCGAAGCCGACCGAGGGAAGCTGAACCAGCGTCGGATACAGCACGGTCGCCGCAGCCGCAACGATGAGCAGTATGCCCATAACGATCATCAGCGCTTTCTTATGCGCGAGCGCGCCTATCAGCCCGAAGAGCGCGGCAAGCACGGGGAGCGCTATCACCGCTATCGTTATTATCGTTTCGGCGATCAGTTCCGTCTTAGCATAAACGTCTATAAGGTCGAACGCCGTGGTGCCCTCGAACAGGCTCGTGCCCGTCATCGCAAGGACGAGGAGCAGACCGTTCATCACGCCTGCGGCGAGCGCCACGATAGCCGCGAGCGCCGTTGCCGGCAGGCTGTAGTGCCGCGTCCTGCTCACGGGAGCCGCGACGGGCGCGGAGCGCTGCACGGGCGCCGGCGCGGGACGGAAGGTATCCGACGTTTCGGGACGATCGTATGCCGACGAACCGAAAGGCCGCACCGCCGAAGAGCGCGCGAACGGCGAATAAGACGATACCACGGGAGCCGCGGGCTCTTTTTCCTGTTCGGGAGCGGGAGTTTTCTCCGGCTCGGGCGCAGGCAAAGGCGCGAACGGAGAGGACGCCGAAGGCTCGAAAGAGCTCGCGCTCGCGGGAGCGGGAGTTTCCTCCTGCTCGGGAGCGGGCGTCACGGGCGCAGGCTCGTCTTTGACCGGCTCGGGAGCGGGAGTTTCCGCTTCGGCGCGCGAGGACGGCTCCGGGCGGAAAGGCGTTTCCTTCTCGGGCTCGGGAGCGGGCTCCTGGCGACGGTAAGCGGGATAGTCGCGCCCCGCGAGGCGGTAATCGTACACCTCTCTCGGCGTGTCGTATGCCGGACCGTAACCCGTATAGTCGTCCGCATATCCCTCGCGGTAATAACCGCGGTCGTCGCGCGGATCCCTGCGGGATCTCGCTTTATATAAAAGATCTTCGTATTCTTCTCTGGAGAGGTATACGCCGCTGCGTTCGGGCAGACGCGCAGACTGAGGCAGTCTGTAACCGTCGCCGTAATGCTCGTCGCGAGCATAGTACTGCTCGTCCCTGCGGTCGCTTATATACCGCCTGGCAGCGGCGCGCCTCGTAACGCGCATCACGCAGCCGCAGTTGGGGCATATCTGGACCTCTCTTGCCTCGGGCGGAAATATCGTTCCGCACTTCGGACACCTTACTTTCACCATTTTACCGGGCCCTCCGCGTTTAGTATATTCATTATACACCGTGTTATGAGATCTGTCAAGCCCTTTTTCGGATCTGCGCACGCGGCGCGTTCGAAGAGATCCCCCTCCCGTATTTTCGTGCAACGCGAACATTTATCGCGTAAAAAACCTGCATGATTTTCCTTGACAACGCATACCTTTTAGTGTATAATCAGTTTACTGCTTTCAAGAAGCGGCCTTGACGCGGGGTGGAGCAGCCGGTAGCTCGTTGGGCTCATAACCCAAAGGTCGCAGGTTCGAATCCTGCTCCCGCAACCACTTATACCGTTACCGCACGGTAAAAAAATAAATGACTTTGCGAATCCGCAAAGTCATTTATTTTTTACCATACGCTTCGGTCAGACGAAAGTCCGCCCCTTGCGCATGCAAGGCATGCGCTTCGGTCAGACGAAAGTCCTATCGTCTTTTCGGTCTATGTCCGCGTTTTCGGGTCGCCATAGGGTCACCTTATGGCGACCATTTCCGCGTCCGCTCATTCCGAAAACGCGCCCCTATCCTCGAAAATCCGATGAACTTTCTGCGAATTCTGCGATTGTTGCCCTATCGGTTTTCCGCAAGAAGAGGGCGCGCACGTCATGGACGTCGCGCGGAGAATTTAATTAACGAGCGGTAGCGAGTCCGAAACGCTGCCCCCTGCGGCAGGGGGAAGTGCCCCGTATGGGGCGATAGGAGTTGAGGTTGAATGAACGTACGAGCTTTACCGTTATATCCTGCCCTTTCGTAAAACAAACTTCAACCCCTTTCGGCTCGCAGACGCTTACGCTTCGTGCGAGCCACCTTCCCCTGCCTCAGGGGACGGCTTTCATAATGACCGCGCTTTCAGCGCGGCACTTCATTTAGCTTCAAT
>DXHS01000034.1 GCA_019113275.1 Candidatus Protoclostridium stercorigallinarum | reverse complement strand
ACCGAGCAGAAGGGTTGCAGATTGTGTCCTTTCGAATGCGAGGACAAGGGAGCGTACTAAAGCGTACGTGACCGCAGTCCGAGACATGAAGAAAGGGCGCAAGATGCGCCCTTATCCTCGGTTTGGTGCGGTTGACAGGAGTTGAACCTGCACGGTCGCCCACAGGAACCTGAAACCTGCGCGTCTGCCAATTCCGCCACAACCGCAAAATCTATCGTAGTATACCATAACTTTGCCCGCTTGTCAAACATTCGGGAGCCTTTGGCGGATTAAATTTTTTATCGTCGGCGTTTTGCCCGGCGGCATATCGCTTTCGGCGGCGGGGGAGAATCTGCTCGTTTTTCGTTACGGTTTCCCGCCCGCCTTGCATTTTGTTGCAGGGCGGGCGGGCTTTATGATATCCATAAACTGCGGATACCGTGCATGATTTGTGTGCGCTCGTTACGCGCCTATCGAAACGGACTTCGCTTCGTATTCGTCGAGGTCGGAAGGGGGCTCTATCTCTTCGTCCGTTGAGGCAAGCTGTATATCCACCTTTATGTCCGTGCGTTCCTCTTCCGCTTCGATCTTTCCGTCGCATTTCGCGGCTATGCCCGTAAGTTTACCGCTTTCGGTAATAACGTAAAACTCCGCGCTTATATCGCTGCCGATACCGATGCCGAACGCCGTATCGATAATATCCGAGAGGTCTGCTTTCATCCTGATCTTCACGGTATTGCCGAATTCGGCTATCTCGCAGTCGTTTCCGGGATCGCTTATACCGTCCAGGATATTACCGAACTCGAAAGAGGGAAGCTCTATGCCGACGTTCTGCGAGTCGATCGGGGTCTTTACCTTGCTCTTTCCGTCGCTCATATAGACATACTCGTTGTCAATATATACGTCGTAATCGGATGAGGTGCTGCTCGTGGTGCTGCCAACGCTGCCCGACATTTCGAGGTCGAGCGAAAGTTTTGCGGTTATGCCGCTGTCCGAAATGCGCATCATGCCGTCGTATTCGATGAGGAGCTTTACGCCGTCGCCTTCGATATCTATGAGGTAATACATCCTGAACGTATCGGAAAGCTCCATATCGACGTTTTCCGTTGCCGCCGCTACTTCTTCGGCTGTTGCCGCTCTGTAATTTCCGCTCGTGTTCACATAGTTCGGCGAGCACGCAGTGCAGGCGAGTATTATCCCCGCAGCCAGCACCGCGGCAAAGATCGCAAGCGATATCTTTTTCATATAGATCCCTCCTTGTCCCGTGACGACCGTAAATACTTCGGAGCGGGACACCCCTTATTTTCTATATATTTTAACGCATGTTTACGGCATTGTCAATACGGGTGCGAAATTTTTCACCTAAGTTACACATTGTTTTTCATTGCCGTCACATATTATATATGAAAACGGCTACGAGCCTTGACGATCGCCCGAGCAGTGAATCCCGATATCCGAAAAAAATTTTTGAAAAATTTTTATCGAAATACTTGACAAATCATAAATAAAGGACTATAACATTAGCAGAAACAAGAAGAGAGTGCTAACACTCAAAACAATAGAGCGCTAACATGCTCGGGTTTCAAGGAGGTAAATATCATGAAAAACGAACTTACGAGATTTAACGACGACTTTATGGGTTACGACTTCTTTGACGAAGCCATGCGCGATCTTTTCCCCGTATTGCACGGGCATCATCATTCCCGCGGGTATATGCGTACCGATGTAAAGGAAACGGATAACGGCTACGTTATGGAAGTGGAGATGCCGGGTCTGGATAAGAAGGACATCGGCGTCGATCTGAGCGACGGTTATCTTACGATCTCCGCGCATAAGTCGGACACGGAGAAGGACAAGAAGGAGAACTACATCCGCAAGGAGCGCAGCTTCTCCTGCAGCAGGAGCTATTATGTGGGCGACATCCGTAAAGAGGATATCAAAGCGAAGTACGACAACGGTATTCTTACGGTATCCGTCCCCAAAGAGCAGAAAGAACTGCCGACTTCGCACAGGATAGACATCGAGTGATATCTTGTGCGTGAAAAGCCCGTCGGGTCTGCCGACGGACTTTTTGCGTTTGACACCGAGCAGGCGAAAATGTTATAATACGCACATAATACGATATGCGGAGGCAACAGTGAAAGTAAGATTCAACGAAGATAAAGAGATAGTCAAAGCCGTTCGGGAAGGGCTCAAAGCAAAGGGCGGTTATTGCCCCTGTCGTCTGGAGAAAACTCCGGATACCAAGTGCATTTGTAAGGAGTTCCGCGACCAGATAGCCGACCCCGATTTCGAAGGCTACTGCCATTGTATGCTTTATTATAAAGAGAAGTAAACGGCAATATCTTGAATGTAACGCGCAGCGGCGTTTTGCCGCGCGGCGGACTTAAAGGGACCCCCCGTCGGGGAGTCCCTTTTTGTCCGTATCGCTGAGTTGTGTAGGGAGTTATGCTTTGCTCTGCGCCGCCAGCCAGCCCCACAGAGTAACGTCCTCGCCGCCGACCTGTACCTTTTCGGCGCTCGCGGGATCGAGGTCCGCGATCGTCATATCGCCGTTTGCGCCCGCGGTAGGCTGCACGTTTACGCACTCGTCGCGGAGAGCGTATATCCAGGACCAATGTCCGTCGTAGTTGACGCCTTCGACGGTGACCGTTTCAAACATGCTGTAATGCACGTTTTCCGCACCCGCGTTGATAAGGTCGATATACAGCGCGTTGGTGTAAACGTCATCGGGCTCGCCGTTCGTAGCGATCTTAACGGTGTTGTCGTTCGCGGAATGTGTGAACCAGACGGGAAGGTCTTTGATCTTCTCTACTTTTTCCGCGCTAACGTCGCCCGTGGGGTACGCTTCGCAGATAGGGTAAGCCGCGGCAAAGAAGTCGGGGAAGTTGAAGATCATATTGACCGTCATGAATCCGCCGTTGGAGCATCCGCCGATATATATGCGGTTCATATCGATATCGCCGTTCTTTTCTATGTACGCGTCGATAAGTCCTTTGAGTGCTTGTACATAGTACTGTGAAGCGACGTCGTTGGAGTATTCACCGTCGCCGCCGTCCATCCACATCGTGGGAGTCTGTGCCGCAAGCACATACGCGCCTTTAACGGTATCCGTAACGAAGTACTTCTGTATAACGTCTTTGGCAAGGTTGGTGACCTGGTTGCCGAGGATGGCTATCGAAGGGTCGGTACCGCCTTCGCCCGCGCCGTGCAGCCAGATGATGAGCGGGTTCTTCGCTCCGTCGTTTTTCATCTCGTCGGTGCCGTAGGAACCGTAGGTGAGAGCGATGTCGCCTTCGGTATATTTGCCCGTCAGATCCCATGTGTCGAGAACGGGCACCGTCCACTCGTCGGGCGAGGTAACCGCGGTAAGTTCGGTGTACTCCGTGCCGCCGATATCCAGCGTTTTGCCGCTCGCTATCGCCAGGTCGTATGTCGCGGGGTCGTTCCAGTTGTTCACCGTGCTGTAAGTAAACGGAGACAGATTGCCGTTGAACGACCACATACCGTAAGAAATCGAATATTCGACTGTCACATAGTCGGAGCTCGCGGCATCTACTTCATTGCCTTCGGCGTCCGAGAGATATATCGTCTGTCCGGAACCCTGACCGAGGACCGCTTTTTGCGGTCCGAACCAGCCCTGGCTCGTGAAAGAGACATTGAAGAGATCGTCCGCGAGGGCGTCCGCCGCGACCGCGTCCTCGAAGTGAAGGACCGCTTTTTCGATCGCGGGACCGCCCGCGTACGCGCCCACGATCATATCGAAGGAGACCGCTTTTTCATAAGGCGTTCCTTCGGGCTCCGGCTCGGGCGTGACGGACGAACCGCCTCCCGTCGTCGTGATCTCGCAATAGTCGATATTGGGCGCCTGACCCATTGCCGTGATCACGATCGTGTTTTTGCCGGCTTTGAAGCTCTGCGTTCCCATCGTGATGGTCTCCCAGATAAGATTGTAGCCCATCGGCTGATTGGAACCCGTGATCGTCTGCTCTTCATAGTCGATCTTCGTGCCGTTCAGCGTGACGGTGATAACGCTTTCGTTTACGGGCTGGTCGATGACAAGCATTCCGCCCGTCCAATCCGCATTCGTGCTCGACATGCAGAAGAGTATCTCGGCTTCCGCTGCCTCATCGAGTTCGAAAGTAAAGGTTATGGTGTTTCCCGCCGTGCCGAAGTTGCCCACCGATTGCCCGCCGCTTGCGATCTCGATATTCTCGATAAAGGTATTGCCGTAAGAGGGAGTGCCCGTTACCTCGGCGTCCTCCGCTTCGAGTCGGATATTAAGTTCGGGTTCGGGTTCGGGTTCCGGTTCGGGTTCGGTATACTGCGCGTACAATGTCACGTCTTTGGTGACGGTGTACGTCGACAGGTCTATCTCGTCGCCGCCCGTTGCCTTATCGAACCAGCCGTCGAACGTTGCACCGTCCTTACTTGCCGTAGGCGCACCCGTGATCTTTTCGCGTTCTTCGACCTCGACGGTCGCGCTGCCGCTGAGCGTACCGCCGTTGGCGTCGAACGTTACGGTATACGTTTCCGGTTCGGGCTCGGGCTCGGGTTCCGGT
>DXHS01000033.1 GCA_019113275.1 Candidatus Protoclostridium stercorigallinarum | reverse complement strand
GAAAGTCGGTTGATTGCCGAATGCTAAGGACCGCGTTTTCGGGTCGGCGCAAGGTATCTTAGCGCCGACCATTTCCGCATTCGCTTATTCCGAAAACGCGGTTTCTACCTAAAAAATCCGATGCGTCTGCTGCGAATTCTGCTACTCGAAGCTTATGTGTAAAAAAGCAAGAAATATCGCGCCACGTCGCTGACGTGCGCGCCTTCTTTTGTATGATAGCGCCCAAGCAACATTTGCGGAATTCGCAGAAAATGCGCCGTATTTTTGAGGATAGAACTGCGGCTCTCGGAGCGGTATATAAAAAAGAAATTAAGCGGTTAAAGATGTTTTACGGAATTCGCAGCGAAACCGCGAGATTTTCGGATGATAAGACGCGTTTCTCGGAGCGTGCGTAGCGATAGCGGTCGGCATAGGGGTTTCCCATGCCGACCCGAAAGCGCGTCTTAGCGCCGAAAAGCCGCGCTTTTCGCGTCTGCACGCAGCGCGGCGTCCGCAAAAGCAAACAGCGGGGCGCTTTTGCTTTTACTGTCGCCGCGCAAGCATGAAGTATTTTTTCGTAAATTGTCTGCTGAAAATGCACATTCCCTATTGACAAATGGCGAAATTATGGTATAATAGATAATATATGACGGTAAATGATGAGAGGATGAGCATAATTTGACGTGACCGCCGCCGTGGTATATACGGTAGGGCGGTTTTCGGCGTTTGTTTTCCTTAGTCGTTTACCTCCGCGGGGAGTAAGTGGCCCGCGGGCGTTCGTGCGGATGCGGGAGTTTTCGACGCGATCACGCGTGAAAAAGCGTCCTGAGGGCGGCATATAACATGAAGAGTGGTGGTCGTCGGGGGATGACCGAATATTTCCGTGCGGGGCTCGGGTGAGAGCGGGCGCCGCGGGGCGATAAATAAAAACAAAGAAGGGACCGATCGATGAAGTTGAAGTATCAAGATCTTATTTCGAAACTCACGCTTGAAGAAAAAGTCGCGCTGACGTCCGGCAAGGATTTCTGGCAGACCGTCGGCATAGACCGCGACGACGTAAAGATCCCGTCCGCATTCCTTTCGGACGGACCGCACGGTATCCGCAAACAGGCTGCCGCGGCGGACCACCTGGGTCTTAACGCTTCCATCCCCGCGACATGTTTCCCCACTGCCGCGACGATGGCGAACAGCTGGAACGACGAGCTGGGCGAGGAGATGGGCAAAATGCTGGGCGAAGAAGCCGTGGACGAGCGTGTCAACGTGCTGCTCGGTCCGGGCATCAACATCAAGCGCAATCCCCGCTGCGGCAGGAACTTCGAGTATTTTTCCGAAGATCCTCTGCTCGCGGGCAAGATGGCTGCGGCGTACATAAGGGGCATACAGTCCAACGGCGTATCCGCGTGCGTAAAGCACTTCGCGCTGAACAACCAGGAAGAGCGCCGCATGGTCGTGGATACGATCACCGACGAGCGCACGATGCGCGAGATCTACCTCACGGGCTTCGAGATCGCGGTCAAAGAGGGCAAACCTCTTTCCGTGATGAGCTCGTACAACATGGTCAACGGTACGCACACCAACGAGAACATGCACCTGATGCGCGACATCCTCCGCGGCGAATGGGGCTACGACAAGCTCGTAGTCACCGACTGGGCGGGTTGCAACGACAGGGTGCAGGGTCTTATCGCGGGCAACGAGCTGGAAATGCCCAGCTGCCTGTATTCCAACGACGACCTTTACAAGGCGCTCACCAAGGGCTACGAAGTGCCTCCCGAGCTCACCCCCGACCGTCCGGGCGCGCAGTACGAGCGCGTGACGGCGGCTCTCAAAGACGGTAAGCTGGACGAGAGCTACCTCGACGAGTGTCTCGACAGACTGTTCGACCTCATATTCACGACGGACAAGGTGTTCGAAGGCAGACCCGCGGACGAAAAGCTCGCGGTACGCAATGTGGACGCCCACCACGAAATGGCGAAGAAGTGCGCGGAAGAGTGCATAGTGCTCCTGCGCAACGAAAATAACATCCTTCCTCTTGCGGGCGGCACGAAAGTCGCGGTCATCGGCGACTTCGCGAAAGTGCCCCGTTACCAGGGCGCGGGCTCCAGCGTCGTCAACCCGACCAAGCTGGATTCGCCGCTTGCCTGCCTCGGCTTCAAGATAGATAAGTTCGAAAAGAACCCGCTGCCCTGCGCCAAGGACAAAGTGGGCGAGCCGGGAGAGAACGTCTATAACCTCGACGTCGTCGGCTACGAGCCGGGATTCGACCGCTACGGCAAGAAAAAGCCCGCGCTCATCAAAAAAGCCGTCGACCTCGCGAAGAAAGCGGACGTCGCTCTCGTGTATGCGGGTCTGGACGAAGTCACCGAGGCGGAAGGTCTGGACAGAAAGGACATCAATATACCTCAGCCGCAGATCGACCTTATCGACGCGCTGTGCGCCGCCGGCATAAAGACGGTGGTCGTGCTCAGCTGCGGTTCGTCGGTAGAGCTGCCGTTCGCGGACAAGGTGGACGCGATCGTCCACGCATACCTCGGCGGTCAGGCGATAGCCAACGCGGTGCTCGACGTCATCGTCGGTAACGTCAACCCGTCCGGCAAGCTGGCGGAGAGCTATCCGTACGCTTACGGCGACTGCTCGAGCGCGTCGCATTTCCCGGGCAAGCAGCTCTCGGTGGAATACCGCGAGGGTCTGTACGTCGGCTATCGCTATTACGACACGGCAAACGTGGCGGTGCGCTATCCCTTCGGCTACGGCATGAGCTACACGACTTTCGAGTACTCCGGTCTCACGGTGGACGACAAGGGCGCGACGTTCACGATAACGAACACCGGCTCGCGCGACGGCAAAGAGGTCGCTCAGCTGTACGTCGGGCTCAAAGGCGGGAAGATATTCCGTCCCGCGAAAGAGCTTAAGGGCTTTAAGAAGGTGCTCGTCAAAGCGGGCGAGAGCGTCAAGGTCACGATACCTTTCGACGAGCGCACGTTCCGTTACTTCAACGTCGCCACGGACAAGTGGGAGACGGAAGGCGGCGAGTACGACATCATGATCGGCGCGAACGTAGAGGATATCCGTCTTTCGGCTAAGCTGAAAGTGGCGGGCACGACGGAAGTCGATCCTTACGCGGGAGCAGCGCTCGACAGCTACCGTTCGGGCAACGCGGCGAACGTGGAGCTCGAAGAGTTCAAGGCGCTCCTTTCCTGCGGCGCGGATAAGTACAAGTATCCCGTGCCCGATCCCGGATACAAGTTCTATAAGAAGAACAGGATGGTCATCCACTACAACTGCACGGTGGCGGACCTCAGGTATTCCAAGCGCTGGTTCGGCAGGCTGTTCTCGGGAGCGATACGCTTCGCGCGTGCGCTGCTGTGGAAGATGGGCAACCGCACGCTCTCCAATACCCTGGAGATGGGCGTCGTCCACCAGCCTATCCGCGGAATGGCTAAGTTTGGCGGCATGAACAGAGCGCGCATGGACGGTCTTATCATGATGTGCAACGGTCACTTCTTCAAGGGTCTCGGTCAGCTCAGGCGCGGCAAGACCAAGGAAGAGGCGCGCGAAGAGAAGCTCATGCGCAAAGGGCGTAAAGAGGATCTCAAGGCTCAGGATAAGATAAACAAAGACGCCGAATAAACAAGAGTCAAAATCCTAATCAAGGGGTGAAAATATATGAAGAAAAAGAAATGTGTGGCAATGCTGCTTGCCGGGGGTCAGGGTTCCCGACTCAAAGCCCTGACTACCACGGTGGCAAAGCCTGCGGTGTCCTTCGGCGGAAAGTACCGCATCATCGATTTTCCTCTTTCCAACTGCACCAACTCGGGCATAGACACGGTAGGCGTGCTGACGCAGTATCAGCCGCTCGTGCTCAACGAGTACATAGGCACGGGGGAGAGCTGGGATCTCGACCGCAAGAACGGCGGCGCGCATGTGCTTGCGCCTTACCAGGCGAAGCGCGGAGCGCGTTGGTATGAGGGTACCGCGAATGCGATCTACCAGAACATCCAGTTCCTGAACAAGTACGACAGCGAACACGTGCTCATACTGTCCGGCGACCATATCTACAAGATGGATTACTCGAAGATGCTCGCGCAGCATGTCGAGACGGACGCGGACATCACGATCGCGGTCATCGACGTTCCCATGGACGAGGCTTCGCGCTTCGGCATCATGAGCTACGACAAGTCGAAAAAGATATTCGACTTTGCCGAGAAGCCGAAGGAGCCGAAGAGCAATCACGCGTCGATGGGCGTGTATATGTTCAAAAAGGACGTGCTCGTGCGTATGCTCACCGAGGACGACGAGGATCCGAACAGCGAAAAGGACTTCGGCAAGAACATCATACCCAAGATGCTCGCGAACAACATGCGCGTATTCGCATACCAGTTCGAGGGGTATTGGAAGGACGTCGGCACGCTCAAGAGCCTTTGGGAGGCGAACATGGATCTGCTCGGTCTCGAGCCGGTGTTCGCGCTGGACGGCGATTCCTGGAAGATCTATTCGGGCAACAACGCATACCCGCCCGCACTGTTCATGAAGAAGGGCAGCGCGACGAACAGCATAGTCACCGAAGGCGATATCATTGCCGGTTCCGTTACGAACTCCGTCATCGGCGAGGGCGTGACGATAGAAGAAGGCGCCGTGGTGGAGAATTCCGTCGTGTTCAGCGGCTCGGTCATCGGCGCGGGCAGCAGGATCTCCTACGCGATAATCGACGAGAACGTGACGATAGGCAAGAACTGCGTGCTGGGCGACGCCAAGAGCAGTCCCGACCGCATCGCGCTCGTCGGCAGAGACACCGTCCTGCCCGACGGTACCGAGATAGAGAGCGGCAGCGTTACGGAGGCGGAATGATATGAAGACGTTAGGTATAATTTTCTCCAATATCCACGAGAGGGACATCCCCGAACTGACCAAGGTGCGCACGCTCGCGTCCGTACCCTTCGGCGGCAGATACCGCCTGATCGACTTCGTGCTTTCGGGCATGGTCAACAGCGGTATCACCAATGTGGGCATAATCACGAAATACAATTACCAGTCGCTCATGGATCACGTCCAGAGCGGTAAGAACTGGGATCTGTCCCGCAAGAACGGCGGTCTCACCATACTCCCGCCTTTCAGCGACGAAGCGGGCGGCGGTGTGTTCAACAGCCGTTTCGAGGCTATCAAGAGCGTTGCCAGCTACATCCGTCACAACGACGCGGACTACGTCGTGATGGCGGACTGCGACATCGTGTGCAATCTCGATTTCGCTCCCGCGCTCGTAGAGCACGCGAAGAACGAAGCGGATATAACGATGTTCTACCGCGAAAAGGACGTGAGCAAGACGGACCGCGAACGTCTTATCGTCGAAACGGACAAGACGGGGCGCGTCGTCAAGACCTGCCGTATAGAGGGAGCCAAGGGCGTGCATAAGGTCTACACCGACTTTATGATCATCAACCGCCGCCTGCTGCTGTATATACTCGATCACAGCGTGCAGTGGGGCATAAGCTCTTTCTCTCGCGATATCCTCTGCAACACCAAGGAGTACAAGATCTACGGCTATAAGCTGGACGGCTATTGCGTGGCGGTCAACAGCCTTGCGGACTATTACAAGCACTCGATGGAGCTGCTCGACGCCGACGTCGTGCGCGAGCTGTTCTACAAGGGCGGCGCGGGCATCTACACCAAGGTGCGCGATTCCGTTCCCGCCAAGTTCACGGACACCGCCCGCGTGACCAATTCCATGATCGCCGACGGCTGCCTGATAGAGGGTGAGGTGACCGACTCCATCATCTTCCGCGGCTGCCATATAGCCAAGGGCGCCAAGGTGACGAAGTCTATAATTATGCAGGACTCCGTGGTCGATTCGGGCGCGACGCTCAACTGCGTCATCATGGATAAAGACGCGCACGTCCTCGACGGACGTATGCTTTCTGGCCACCCGACGCATCCTTACTATATAGAAAAGGAAGGAACGATTTGACGGTAAGGGGGCGGAAAACCCGCTTTGGACAAAGCCGGTTTTCCGCCCCCTTGACCATCACCTTTCCGGTAAACTTACAAAAATTTTATACAAAGGCACGCGCATACCTTTATGTGCGTGCTTTTCCGTTCGGCAGAATTCGCAGCAGACAACAAGCCCTCCGCGCACACGCCCCGAACAGCAGAATTGGCAGCGAAACCGCGAGATTTTCGGATGATAAGGCATATTCTCGGAGCGAGCGTAGCGGAAGCGGTCGCCATAAGGTGACCCTATGGCGACCCGAAAATGTGCCTTAGCGCCGAAAAGACGCGCTTTTCGCGTCTGGACGAAGCGCGCCAAAGGCGCGCAAGGATAAGACCCCGAGAACGCGGTTATAAACCGAAAAGACGATGATGTTCTGCGTCAAGACCGAAGCGCACGCTTCGCGGGCGCAAGGATAAAGGTTGTCGCCCCGAGCACCGCTTTATGCCGTCCGCTGTTTCGGGGCAGAAAAGGGGGACGGATTGATATTGATGTGGCGCGCCTTTATTTGCGTTGAGGAGAATAACTTTGATTTTTTATCGCAAAACGGTTTTCAATCGCGGCGGGATGTGCTATTATAATAGGG